>NZ_PSTL01000010.1:0-127224 GCF_002930845.1 Rathayibacter sp. AY1A7
CCCCACGCCCCTCCGCGCCGCCTCGTCGACCCCGCCCCGTCACTCCTGATCCCCCCGCTCACGGGGCAGGCGCCCGCGAGCCGACGCGGATCCTCGCGCGGTGACCCCCGGTCGAGGGACGCCTCGACCTCCGGAGCATGGGTGAAGATGGGCGGATGACATCCGTGGGGGGTGTTCCGGAGCTCGGGCTGGCCGTCGTCGACGACCAGCCCCTCTACCGGCACATGCTGTCCTCGCTGCTGCGCGCGGTGCCGGGCGTGCGGAGCGTCGTGGAGGCCGGATCCGCCACGGAGGCGCGGTCGGTGCTGCGGCCCGCGGAGCTCGACGTGGCGATCCTCGACATCGAGCTCGGCGACGGGGACGGCATCGAGCTCGGGCGCCGGCTGCGGTCCACCGCGCCCGGACTGGGCATCGTCCTGCTCTCGGCCGTCGACGCGATGCACCGCTTCCTCCGCCTCGACTGCGCCGAGGCCCGCGGCTGGAGCTACCTCTCGAAGACCTCCTCCCTCTCCGCCCCCGCGTTGCTCGCCTCCGTCCGCGCGACGGCGGACGGCCGCACCGTGCTCGATCCGGCGCTGGTCGCCGCCCGCGCGGCCCGCCGCGACTCCCCGGTCGCCGCGCTGAGCCCGCGCCAGTACGAGGTGCTCTCGGGTCTCGCATCGGGGCTGACCAACGCCGCGATCGGCGAGCGCCTCGGCATCGCGGTCCGCTCGGTCGACAACCACGTCAACGCCGTCTACGCGTCCCTCGGCGTCCGCTCGGATGGCGAGCGCAACCCGCGGGTCGACGCGACGCTCCTCTTCCTCGAGCACACCGGATGAGCGCCGGCCCGCGCGACGCGCGCGAGGACAACCGCATCGTCCTCGGAGCGATGGCCCTCCTCGGCGGCGTGCTCTCGCTGCTGGCCGCGCTCCAGGCCGTCTTCGCGCTCGGGATGCTGTCGCGGACGCTGCGGGGCGTCGATCCGGGGCCGCTGCTCGACGTGACGACGCGCGTCCTGGTCAACGTGTCGACGATCGGGCTCGCGATCGCCCTGGTCGCGGTGCTGCGTCCCGAGCGCTCGACCGGCAGCGGCCGGGTGGCCCGGACGGCGGTCATCGCCGTGGGGATGGGACTCCTCCGCTGCTGCCTCCAGGTGCTGACCGGCGTCTACCCGCTCTCGGCCCTCCCCGCTCTCGCGGTCGAGCTGGTCGTGGGATCCACGGTGATCGCGCTGATCACCGCCTACGGCTACCTGCTCGTGCGCGCGGCGCGGCGGGTTCGCGAGAAGGAGCGGGAGCACGCCCGCGCCTCCGTGCAGGCGCTCGAGGCGGTGCAGGCCCTGCAGCGGGAGGAGCTGCGGGTGCGGCGCGACGTCGCGCAGAGCCTGCACGGCGGCCTCCAGAACGGACTCGTGGTGCTGACCGCCGAGCTGCACGCGGTCGCGAGCACAACCGACGAGGCGGCCTCGGAGCGGCTGCTCGCCATCGCCGCCCGGCTCGACCGGCTCCGCGAGGACGAGGTGCGCGCGGTCGGCCACGCCCTCTACCCGGTCGAGATCGACCACGGCCTGGTCCCCGCCGTCCGCGACCTCGTCGCGCGCCTCCCTCCCGAGATCGCGGTCGACCTCGACCTCGGCCGCATCCCGGCGCTCGCCGCCGAGGGCGCCGAGCCGCCGCTCGACCAGCGGATGCTCCTGGTCCGGTTCCTGGAGGAGGCGGTCACCAACGCGCTGAAGCACGGCGGCGCCTCCTCGCTGCGGGTGCGCGGCGACGAGGAGGCGGGCGTCGTGGTGCTCACCCTCGACGACGACGGCCGCGGACTCGTCGAGGGGTCGACGCGCTCGGGCCTGGCGCGGCTGGAGCGGCAGCTCGCGGTCTACGGGGGCTCGCTGGAGCTCTCGGACTCGCCCGTGCTGGCGGGGGCGCGGCTGAGGGCGCGGCTCCCGCTGTCCGACGCGGACGGCGGCGGGGCGGAGTAGCGGGACGCGCGCTCGCGCCGTCCCTCACGTCGAGCACAGGGCGGTCCGAGGGACGGATTCATGCCGGATGGCGAGCCGTCTCCTCGTGCCCGCCCCTCACGCCGGGTAGACCAGCAGATCCTGCGGAGCGACGGTGAAGCCTGCCTCGCGGCCGGGCGCGAGGTCGAGGCGCGCCGCGTCGGCCGCCGGGACGTCGGCGGTCAGGAGCGCGCTGCGCACCCGCACCGCGTCTCCCCGCTGCTCCACGTCGGTGATCACGGCGCGGAGGCCTCCCTCTCCGACGGAGACGGCGGAGGGACGGACCGCGGCGAGCACCGCGGCGCCGACCGCGACCGGCTCGGCCGCGACTCCGGACAGCTCGTGCCCGTCGGCGGTGCGCAGACCCGTCGCGGTGCGGACGCCCTCGAGCAGCTCGAGCCCGGCGAGCTCGGCGGTGAATGCGGTGCGCGGGCGCGTGAGGACGCGGGCGGTCGGCCCCTCCTCGACCACCCGGCCGCCGTGCAGCACCAGAACCCGGTCGGCGAGGGTCCAGGCGTCGAGCACGTCGTGGGTGACCACGATCGCCGAGCGGTCGGCGAGCACCTCGCGGAGCATCCGGCGGAGGACCGGGGCGGTCCGGGCGTCGACCGCGGCCAGCGGCTCGTCGAGCAGCAGGAGGCGCGGGTCGGTCGCGAGGGCCCGGGCGAGGGCGACCCGCTGCGCCTGGCCGCCGGAGAGGCTCCCCGGGCGCCGGTCGGCCAGGTCGGCCACGCCCGCGGCGGCCAGCTCGCGCTCCGCCCGCTCGCGGGACCGCGCCCGCCCGGCGCCGGCGCTGCGCGGACCGAACGCCGCGTTCTCGCGCACGCTGAGGTGCGGGAACAGCAGCGGATCCTGCGCCAGCAGGGCGACGGGGCGCCGGTGCGGAGGAGTCCACCGGCGGTCATCGAAGAGCAGCTCGCCGCCGGCGGTCGCCCGCCCGGAGTCGGCACGGACGAGGCCGGCGATCAGCTCGAGCACGGTCGACTTGCCCGCGCCGTTGGGCCCGAGCAGCGCGATCGTCTCGCCCTCGGCCACGTCGATCCGCACGTCGATCCCGCGCGCCGCGAGCCGCGCCTCCAGCAGCAGGCTCACCGCGGCACCCCCCGGGCGGAGCGGCCGTGCGCGAGACCGATCACGAGCACCGCGACCACCACGAGCACCAGCGCGAGGGCGACCGCCGCGTCCGGATCGCTCTCGCGCTGCAGGTAGATCTCGAGCGGGAGGGTGCGCGTCGTGCCCTCGAGGCTGCCGGCGAAGGTCAGCGTCGCTCCGAACTCGCCGAGCGCCCGCGCGAACGAGAGGATCGCGCCCGAGGCGAGGCCCGGCAGGATCAGCGGCAGCGTGATCCGCCGGAGCACCGTACCGGGGGAGGCGCCGAGCGTCGCGGCGACCGACTCGTACCGCGCGCCGGCGCTGCGCAGCGCGCCCTCGAGCGTCAGCACCAGGAACGGCAGGGCCACGAAGGTCTGCGCGATCACGACGGCGGTGGTCGAGAACGCGATGCGGACGCCGAGGGCCTCCAGCGCGCCGCCGAGCAGGCCCATCCGCCCGAAGGTGAAGAGCAGCGCCAGCCCGCCGACCACCGGCGGGAGCACCAGCGGCAGCAGCACCAGCGAGCGGAGCAGGCGCTGGCCGGGGAAGGCCGTGCGGGCGAGCACGAGGGCCATCGGGGTGCCGAGCAGCAGGCACAGCAGGGTCGCGACGGCGGAGGTGCGCAGGCTCAGCAGGAGCGCGGCGACGGAGGAGTCGGAGGTGATCAGCGGCAGGAACTGCGGCCAGTCGACGCGGGCGAGGATCGCGGCGAGCGGGAGCAGCACCAGCAGGGCGCCGAGCGCGGCGACGGCCACGACCCAGCGCGGCAGGCCGGACCCGGTGCGCATCAGCCGCGGGCGAGCGGCGTCTCGACGATGACCGTGGTCGCCTTGACCACCGCCACCGCGGGAGACCCGGGCTCGAGCCCGAGCTCGCGGACCGCCTCGCTGCTCATCAGCGAGACCACGCGGTGCGGACCGCACTGCAGCTCGACCTGCGCCATCACGGTGTCCATCACGATGCCGGTGACGATCCCGACGAAGCGGTTGCGGGCCGAGCGCGCGACCGGGGACGGATCCTCCGGCAGCACGGCGTTCGCGCGGGCGAGCCGGGCGACCTCGAGGCCGTCGACGACGCGTCTCCCGGACGCGTCCTTCGCGCTCTCGAGCGTCCCGTTCTCGATCCAGCGCCGCAGCGTGTCGTCGCTCACGCCGAGCGCGGCGGCGGCGTCCCTGATCCGTATCTGCGGCATGGAGTCGATCCTACGTCCGCGGCTGAGCCTGTGCCGTGTCCCTCTCCTCTCCACGAGGCGCCGCCGCGGTGCGCCTCCTCCGGAGCGCCGCGTACCCGCACGGCATCTTGTGGAGAGGGAGGAGAGGAACGCGGAGGAACGGGCGCTGGGGATCCCGGGCCGCGCGCGCAACCCCCTGGAGGACCGGCGGGAGCACGACGCACGCTGAAGGGACGACGACACAGGAGGCGGCATGCGCGCGATGGTCTACCGGGGCCCCTACAAGGTCCGCGTGGAGGAGAAGGACCGGCCGAGGATCGAGCACCCGAACGACGCGATCGTCCGGGTGACGATGGCGGCGATCTGCGGATCCGATCTGCTTCTCTACCACGGGCTGCTCCCGGACACCCGGATCGGCCACACCTTCGGCCACGAGTTCATCGGCGTGGTCGACGAGGTCGGCTCGTCGGTGGAGAACCTCAGCGTCGGCGACACGGTGATGGTCCCCTTCACCACCTACTGCGGCTCCTGCTGGTTCTGCTCCCGCGGCCTCTACTCCAACTGCCACAACGTGAATCCGAACGCCACCGCGATCGGCGGCATCTACGGCTACTCGCACTCGGCAGGCGGCTACGACGGCGGGCAGGCGGAGTACGTGCGCGTCCCGTTCGCCGACGTGGGCCCGACGAAGATCCCCGAGTGGCTGCCGCACGAGGACGCCCTGATGCTCACCGACGCCTTCTCGACCGGCTACTTCGGCGCGCAGCTCGGCGACATCGTCGAGGGCGACACGGTCGTGGTGCTCGGAGCCGGACCGGTCGGCCTGGCCGCCGCGCGCTCCGCCTGGCTGATGGGCGCCGGCCGCGTCATCGTCGTCGACCAGATCGACTACCGCCTCGCCAAGGCCCGCGACTTCGCCTTCGCCGAGACCATCGACTACACCGAGGAGGACGACCTCGTCGTCACCCTCAAGAAGACCACCGGCGGGCTCGGCGCCGACGTCGTGATCGACGCGGTCGGCGCGGAGGCCGACGGGAACCTCCTCCAGCACGTCACCGGCGCCAAGCTCAAGCTGCAGGGCGGCTCGCCGATCGCGCTCAACTGGGCGATCGACGGCGTCCGCAAGGGCGGCACCGTCTCGGTGATGGGCGCCTACGGTCCGCTCGCGAGCGCCGTCAAGTTCGGCGACGCCGTCAACAAGGGCCTCACGCTGCGGATGAACCAGGCCCCCGTCACCCGGCAGTGGCCGCGCCTGTTCGAGCACATCCGGGCCGGGCACATCACGCCCAGCGACCTGATCACGCACCGCATCCCGCTCGAGCACATCGCCGAGGGGTACCACCTGTTCTCGTCCAAGCTCGACGGCTGCATCAAGACCGTCGTCGTCCCGTAGGAGGATCCCGTGCCGTACACCGCCGACCGCCCCGTCCGCGTGCCGACCGCCGAGGAGCTGCGCGCCCGCATCCCGGGCTGGGGCGCCGACCTCGATCCCGCCGACCGGCCCGCCTTCCCCCGCGAGCGCAGCGACCTCGTGTCGGGCGCGCACTGGGAGCGCCCGGAGAGGATGCGGACGCACGGCCGTCGCGAGAAGAGCATCGAGCACCTCGAGCTGCCCGCCGTCTTCGGCACGGCGCAGCCCCTCCACGGCCTCTCGGGCGCGATCCGCCGCTACGCCTACGACCGGTTCAGCGAGGGGCGCCACGCGCACTGGCTGCTGCTCGTGCTGGGCGACCGGGTGGAGTCGACCGGGGCGCACCTCCGCTCGCTGCTCACGACACGGCCGGACGATCCGATCACCGAGACCGGTGTGCTGGCCGAGGCGCACGCGCACCCGATCGCCTCGCGCCGTGGCCGGTCCGACGTGCGCCACCAGATCCTCGACCCGCTGCTCGTCGGCGGTCCCTGGGTCCTCGCGGCCCTCGGCGCCGTGGCCATCGCCCGCCGCCTCCTGCGCTGACGCCCGTTCCCCTCTCGCGAGAGGCCGCTCCGGTACGCCTCCGTCGGCGTGTCGCGGACCGGAGCGGCGTCCCGCGGAGGAGGACGGGGGTCAGCGGCTGCGGGGCGCGGCGCCCGCGGTCGGCGCGGTGCGGGTGTCGACGCTCGCCGTGAGTGCCGCGGAGTAGCCGGACGCCGGGCTGCCGGACATCGTCGCGAGCTGCAGGGCTCCGCCGTCGTCGCCGAAGACGGAGTCGGTGTCCAGGCCGACCCGGGCGAGGTTCGCGGCCGAGCCCGCGTATGCGTCGAGGGCGTAGACAGCGGTGCACGCCTCCACCTGCAGGGCGACCTGCGAGGTCGCGATCGCGTTCGACGCGTCGGCGATCGAGTCCACCCCCGGGTACACCTCGAAGTGGATGTGCGGCCAGCGGCCGGAGTAGCAGGCCGGGACGATCGAGGCGAAGGAGACGACGCCCGACGCGTCGGCGACCTGCACGCCGCGGAGGTACGTCTCGTCCTCGACGCCGCGGGAGTACATCGAGTAGTCCCCGTTCGCGTCGCAGTGCCAGACGTACACGGCGGCTCCGGCGAACGGCACGCCCCCGCTCGCCGCGTCGAGGATCGTCAGAGTGAGCGCCAGGGGGACCCCGTCGGCCGTCGCGCCGCCGCCGATGCTGGTGCGCAGGTCGCTGCGGACGATGCCGGAGCGCTCGAGGACGTCGACCCCGTTCGAGCCGTCGCCCGGGTAGGGGCCGGCCGTCTCGTCGGGGATCTCGCCGGCGACCGCGGTGCCGGCCCCGGCCGTGGCGGTCGCGGTGGGAGTCGCGGTGGCGGTCGCGGCGGCGGAGGAGGCGGATCCCGATGCTCCGGTGGCGCACGCCGCGAGCCCGAGGGTCGCCGCCCCCGCGCCGACCAGCGTCAGCACGCCGCGCCGCGAGAAGAGGGTGCCCACGTCGAACGGGAGGCCCTGGTCGACCACCTCCTCCTCGGGGCGGTCGAGCCGGCGGCCCTCGTAGGCCGGTCCGTCGGGCGTGCTGCGGGGCTCCGGGATGCGGGTCATGGTCGTGCTCCTCGTCGATCGTGGTGTCCGTCGCGAGCAACCCTGGCGGCCGGGGCTCTGCGCCTCCGATGACCGTCCTACGACCCTCCTATGACCGACCCGCCGACCGCCCTGCAGGCCTCCTCCGACGCCGCGACGCCTCTCACGGTGCTCCGAACCCGGCCGCCGCGAGCACCGCGCGCCCGGCGTCGGAGGCGACGTACGCGACGAAGGCCGCCGCCGTGGCCGGGTCGCCCGCTCCGGTCAGCGCCGCGATCGGGTACGTGTTCACCGCCTCCGAGGCCTCGGCGAAGGGGATGCCGGTGACCGAGCCCGCAGCCCCGCGGACGTCGGTCGCGTAGACGAGCCCGGCGTCCGCCTCGCCCGAGGACACCTTGCCGAGCACGTCGGTGACCGACGACTCCTCGCTCACGGGAGAGATGTCGACGCCGGCGGCCTGCTCGACCGCGGCGGCCGCCGCTCCGCACGGCACCTGCGGCGCGCAGACGACGGTGGCGGTCCCGGGCCGGGCGAGGTCGGCGAGCGAGGCGACCTGCGCCGGGTTGCCGGGAGGCACGGCGATCTCGAGCGTGTTCGTGGCGATGTCGACCGGGTTCCCGTCGACGAGCCCGGCCTCGGCGACGGTGGACATCGTGCGCTCGTCGGCGGAGGCGAAGACGTCGGCCGGGGCGCCGTTGACGATCTGCGTCGCGAGGTCGGAGGAGCCGGCGAAGGAGAGCTCGACCTGCGCTCCGGGCTCGGCGGCCTCGAACCCCGTGGCGAGCTCGGTGAACGCGCCCTTCAGCGAGGCGGCGGCGAAGACCGTGAGGGAGCCGCCGACCGAGGACGTCGCGCCGCCGGGGGCCGCATCGCCGGCGGGGGTCGACGGAGCGGAGCAGCCGGCGAGCAGGAGGAGCGCTGCAGCGGCCGGGACGAGGGGGAGCAGGCGACGACGCACGGGGACCTCCGGATCAGGAGTCCGCAGATGCGGCGGACAGCTGATCCTAAGACCTCAGGTGCGGAGAAGGGCTGTAAGTGAGGCCTCAGGTGCGGCGGAGAGACGATCCGAGGACCGCACCGGCCGGGCGACGCACCTGCGCGGGGAACGACCGCCCGCGCGACGCACAGCGGCGGGCGGACCGCAGCCCTCCGGCTCCGGCCCGCCCGCCGCTCGTCGCGGCCGCCTCGACGGCGGCCCTCCGCTCAGCTCTGCGGCGGCGAGTAGAACTGGAGGTCGTTGCCCTCCGAGTCCTTGAAGGGGAGGATGCGGCCCCACTCGTGGTCGCTGATCACGCCCTCGATCGACGCGCCCCGCGCCGTGAGGCGCTCCAGCTCGTCCTCGATCGAGCCCTCGGGCTGGAACGAGATGACCGCCCCGCCCTGCTCCGCGACCGTTGCTGACTCGCGGGCGTTCAGGCCGATCATCAGCCCGCCGGCGTCCAGCTCCGACCAGTCGTCCGAGGTGTCCTTGACCTCGAGGCCGAGCGTGTCGCGGTAGAACGCGACCGCCCGCTCCATGTCCGTGACGGGGACCCAGACCGTTGCGACTCCTGATGCCATGTCGTGCTCCTTCGCTCGATGATGCCGTTCCTCCGACGCTAGGTCGGGGACGCCCGGAGCGGGGGCCCTTGCGCCGACGCGCGGAGGCTGCTCTCGCGCGGCGCCTCTCCGCCGAGCTGCCGTGCTCACGCGCCCGGCAGCGGTGAGGCGCCGGCTTCCCGCTGCCCGTCAGTGCCGAGACACCGCCCCGCGCCGAGACACCGCCCCTCGCCGGCGTCCCGGCGCGCAGCGGGACGTCTCGGCCCGGCCTCCGCCCGCGAGCGCTCCCCGCCGACGTCACCGACGACGAGGCCGCCGAGGCGGGCGTCGCCTGGATCGAGGAGGCGGTGGGCCCGCTGCGCATCCTGGTCAACAACGCCGGCGTCCAGCACCGCGTGCCCCTGCTCGAGCTCGAGGTCGCCGACTGGGAGCGGGTGCTGCGCACGAACCTCACCAGCGCCTTCGTGGTCGGCCGGGCGGCGGCGAAGCGGATGATCCCGCGCGGCGCCGGGAAGATCGTCAACGTCGCCTCGGTGCAGGCCGATCTCGCGCGGCCGACGATCGCGCCCTACACCGCCTCGAAGGGCGGGATCCGCAACCTCACCCGCGCGATGACGGCGGAGTGGGCGCAGCACGGCATCCAGGTCAATGCGATCGCTCCGGGGTACATCCACACCGAGATGACGCAGGGCCTCGTCGACGACGAGGCGTTCGACAGCTGGATCCTCGGGCGCACGCCCGCCGCGCGCTGGGGTCGCGTCGAGGACCTGATCGGCCCCGCCGTCTGGCTCGCCTCCGACGGCTCGGACTACGTCAACGGGCAGGTCGTCTTCATCGACGGCGGCATGACCGTCGTCGTCTGAGCCACCCCTCGACCCACCGAACGGAACCCGCATGACCGCGCTCGTCCCCGCCTCCACCACCCGCGTCGTCGTCCACGCCGCCGGCCACCTCCGCGTCGAGGAGGCGCCACTCGCGCCGCGCGGCCCCGGCGAGGCCCTCGTCGCCGTCGCGTACGGCGGGATCTGCGGCTCCGATCTGCACTACTGGACGCACGGCGCCGCGGGCGAGTCGATCCTCCGCGAGCCGCAGACGCTCGGCCACGAGGTGGTCGGCACGGTCGTCGAGGCAGCGGCGGACGGCTCGGGACCCCCGGTCGGCGCGGCCGTCGCCGTGCACCCCGCGACCGCTCGCGGCGAGTGGCCCGACGGGCGCCCCAACCTCGCGACCGAGGGCACCTACCTGGGCAGCGCCGCGCGGATGCCGCACACCCAGGGCGCGTTCGCCCGCCACGTGGTGCTGCCGGTGCGCATGCTCCGCGAGCTGCCCGCCGGCCTCGGGCTCCGGGAGGCGGCGCTCGCGGAGCCGGCGAGCGTCGCCTGGCACGCGGTCTCGCGCGCGGGGGAGGTGGCGGGACGGCGCACGCTGGTGATCGGCAGCGGCCCGATCGGGGCGCTGATCGTCGCCGTGCTGAAGCGGGCGGGGGCGGCCGAGATCGTCGCGGTCGACCTGGCCGAGGAGCCGCTCGCGATCGCCCGCGCGGTCGGCGCGACCCGGACGATCCGCGCGACCGACGCCGACGAGATCGCCGAGGTCGCGGCCGACGTCGTCTTCGAGTCCTCGGGCAGCACGCGCGGCCTCGCCTCGGCCGTCCGGGGCGCCGCCCGCGGCGGCACCGTCGTGATGGTGGGACTCCTCCCCTCGGGCGAGCAGCCGGCCCTGATCTCGCTCGCGATCACCCGGGAGCTGCGCCTGATCGGCTCCTTCCGCTTCGTCGACGAGATCGACGAGGTGCTGGCGGCGCTCGCCGACGGGAGCCTCGCGGTGGCGCCGGTGGTCACGCAGGTGGTGCCGCTGGAGCGCGCGCTCGAGGCCTTCGAGCTCGCCCGCGACGCCTCGCGCTCGAGCAAGGTGCTGCTCGACTTCACCCCGTGACTGGCGCTCGAGGCGCCTCCGGAGGGTCGGGATCGCCCGAGCGTTCGGGGTTCCCTCGGACGGCGGCGCCGCCGGAGCACTACCGTTGCACCATGGCGTCCACCGATACCCCCGATTCCGCCCCCGAAGCCGACACCGCTTCCGAGAGCGCCCCCACGCTCACCTTCTCCGACCTCGGTCTCTCCGACCCGGTCCTCAAGGCCCTCAAGGAGGTCGGCTACGAGACGCCCTCGGCCATCCAGGCCGCGACGATCCCGTCCCTGCTCTCCGGCCGCGACGTCCTCGGCGTCGCCCAGACCGGCACCGGCAAGACCGCGGCGTTCGCGCTGCCGATCCTCTCGCGCCTCGACGTCTCGCAGAAGACGCCGCAGGCCCTCGTGCTGGCCCCGACCCGCGAGCTCGCGCTGCAGGTCTGCGAGGCGTTCGAGCGCTACGCGTCCGGCCTCCGCGGCGTCCACGTCCTCCCCGTCTACGGCGGCCAGGGCTACGGCACCCAGCTCTCCGCGCTCCGCCGCGGCGTCCACGTCGTCGTCGGCACGCCCGGCCGCATCATGGACCACCTCGAGAAGGGCACCCTCGACCTCTCGCAGCTGAAGTTCCTGGTGCTCGACGAGGCCGACGAGATGCTCAAGATGGGCTTCGCGGAGGACGTCGAGACGATCCTCGCCGACACCCCCGTCGAGAAGCAGATCGCGCTGTTCTCGGCGACGATGCCCGCGCAGATCCGCCGCATCTCCGGCAAGTACCTGAAGGAGCCGGAGGAGATCACGGTCAAGAACAAGACCACGACCTCCGTCAACACCACCCAGCGCTACCTGATGGTGTCGTACCCGCAGAAGGTCGACGCGCTCACCCGCATCCTCGAGGTCGAGAACTTCGAGGGCATGATCGTGTTCGTCCGCACGAAGAGCGAGACGGAGACGCTGGCCGAGAAGCTGCGCGCCCGCGGCTACACCGCGGCGGCGATCAGCGGAGACGTGGCCCAGGCCCAGCGCGAGCGCACCGTCGAGCAGCTGAAGTCGGGCAAGCTCGACATCCTCGTCGCGACCGACGTCGCCGCCCGCGGCCTCGACGTCGAGCGCATCAGCCACGTCGTCAACTACGACATCCCGATCGACACCGAGTCGTACGTCCACCGCATCGGCCGCACCGGTCGCGCGGGACGCAGCGGAGCGGCGATCAGCTTCGTCACGCCGCGCGAGCGCCGCCTCCTCGCCGCCATCGAGAAGGCCACCCGCCAGCCGCTGACCGAGATGCGGATGCCGAGCGTCGAGGACGTCAACGTCACCCGCCTCTCGCGCTTCGACGACGCGATCACCGCGGCGCTCGCCGACACCGAGCGCCTGCAGCGCTTCCGCGACATCATCGGCCACTACGTCGAGCACCACGACGTGGTCGAGTCGGACGTCGCCGCCGCGCTGGCCATCGTCGCGCAGGGCGAGGAGCCGCTGCTGCTCTCGCCCGACGACCCCCGCTTCGCCCGTCGCGAGCGCGAGGACCGCGACTCCCGGCCCGACCGCGGCGACCGCCCCGAGCGCGGCGACCGCTTCGACCGCGGCGGCGACCGGGGCGAGCGTCCCGAGCGCCGTCAGCGCCCGGCGAACAGCAACCTCGCCTCGTACCGGATCGAGGTCGGCCGCCGCCAGCGCGTCGAGCCCCGCCAGATCGTGGGCGCGCTCGCGAACGAGGGCGGCCTCAACCGCGGCGACTTCGGGCACATCGACATCCGCCCGGACTTCTCGATCGTGGAGCTGCCGGCCGACCTGCCCCAGGACGTGCTCGACCGCCTCGCCGACACCCGCATCAGCGGGCAGCTGATCGAGCTGAAGCCGGACCGCCGTCCGAGCCGCGCCGGCGCCGACCGCGGCGCACGCCCCAGCGGCCCGAGCCGCTCGAGCGAGCGCCCGGAGCGCAAGCCGCGCTACTGACGGCTCCCGCCTCTGCGGACGGGCTTCCGCGAGACGCCACTCCGGTACAGCGACCCTCGCGTGTCGCGTACCGGAGTGGCGTCTCGCGTTCGTGCGGGGGGCGGCCTCAGCGGCGCAGGACGCGCCGGGCCAGCACGTTGCCGAGCAGCTGCACCAGCTGCACGATCACGATGATCACGAGCACCGCGGCCCAGGTGACGACCGGCTCGAACTGCCGGTAGCCGTACTGGATCGCGAAGTTGCCGAGCCCGCCGGCGCCGATGTATCCGGCGACCGCCGACATGTCGATCACGGCGACGAACACGAACGTGTAGCCGAGGATCAGCGGACCGAGCGCCTCCGGCAGCAGCACCGTGCGGACGATCCGGAACCGGCTCGCTCCGACCGACCGCGCCGCCTCGATCACGCCGGGCTGCACGGTCAGCAGGTTCTGCTCCACGATCCGCCCGATGCCGAAGGCGGCGCCGAGCGAGAGGGTGAAGACGATCGCGTCCGTGCCGATGCCGGAGCCGACCACCAGCCGGGCCAGCGGCTGGGCAGCGGCGATGAAGATGATGAACGGGATCGGCCGGAACACGTTCACGATCACGTTGAGCAGTCCGTGGACCACCCGGTTCGCGTAGAGGGCGCCGCCGCGGGTGAGCGCGAGGCCCAGTCCGATCAGCAGTCCGCCGAGCCCGCCGAAGAGGAGGCTCAGCGCGACGATGTAGAGCGTCTCGCCGGTCGCCTGGACGAGCTTGGGCAGGAGCGGGATCAGCTCGTTCATCGGGGCACCTCCGTGAGGGCGACGCGTCCGCCGAGGCGGGCGAGGAGGGGGTCGACGACGCCGTCCGGCGCGTCGAGGGCGACCGTGAGGTGGCCGAAGGCCCGTCCGCGGACGTCGGTGATGCCGCCGTAGACGAGCTCGAGCGGCACGCCGGCCGCCGCGACCTCGGCGAAGACGTCGCCCTGGGAGGCGGAGTCATCCGAGAACGAGAGCGTGACCAGCCGGCCGCGGTGGCGCGTACGCAGCACGGCCGCCTCCGCGGGCGAGGGCACCGAGCGGACGACCGTGGAGACGAAGCGGCGGGTGACCGGCTCGCGCGGGGCCGAGAACACGTCGAAGACGGGCCCGCGCTCCACGATGCGGCCCGACTCCATCACCGCGACCTTCGTCGCGAGCTGCTGGACCACGTCCATCTCGTGGGTGATCACGACGATGGTGACGCCCAGCTCCTCGTTGATGCGGCGGAGGAGGGCGAGCACCTCGCCGGTGGTGTCCGGGTCGAGCGCGCTGGTGGCCTCGTCGGCCAGCAGGATGCGCGGGGAGGCGGCGAGGGCGCGGGCGATGCCGACGCGCTGCTTCTGCCCGCCCGAGAGCTGCTCCGGGTGGCTGCGCGCCTTGTCGCTCAGGCCGACGAAGCGGAGCATCTCGTCGACGCGGGCGCGCTGCTCCGCGCGCGGGACGCCCGCGACCTGCAGCGGGTAGGCGACGTTCTGCCCCACGGTCTTCGAGCCGAACAGGTTGAACTGCTGGAAGATCATCCCGATCCCCAGGCGCAGCCGGCGCAGCTCGCGCTCGGGCAGGCCCACGGTCTCGCGGCCGTCGATCTCGATGCTGCCGCTGGTCGCGGGCTCGAGGGCGTTGACGAGGCGCGCGAGCGTGCTCTTGCCGGCGCCGGAGTAGCCGATCACTCCGTAGACGTCGCCCGCGTCGATCTCGAGGCTCACGCCGTCGACGGCCGCGGTCGGGGCGGCGCCGCGCCCTGCGCCGGGGTACACCTTGCGCACGTCGGTCATGCGGATGAGCGGCACGGGGCGCCCTTTCTATTGCGGGGGAGGCACGGGACCGCGCCGGTGGGGAGCTCCGCGAGCGGAGGACCCGACCGGCGCGGTGCCGCGGGTGCCGGAGTCAGGAGGCGGCGGAGATGTCGGTCTCGGCGGACTCGAGCGAGGTCTCCAGCTCGGAGGCCGGGGTCTTCAGGAAGACCGCGGTGCCGCCGGACTGCTCCGAGACGCCGTCGAGCACGTCCTGGCTGTCCTGGTAGATCGAGACGAGCTTCGTGTAGGTCTCGTTCTCGGCGTCGTCGGCTCGGGCGGCGAAGATGTTCGTGTAGAGCAGGGAGGCGGGGTCGCTCGGGTCGTCCTGGGCGATCGCGTCCGAGGCCTTCAGGCCCGCGTTCTCGATGAAGTCGTTGTTGATGATCGCGGCGGCCACGTCCGGGAGCGACGTCGGGGTGAGGGAGGCCTCCAGCGCGGTGACCTCCACCTTCGAGGAGGATTCGACGTCGTCGACGTTCGAGAGCACTCCGCCGCCGTCCTTCAGCTCGACGAGCCCGGCCGACTGCAGCACCAGCAGCGCGCGCGCCTGGTTGGTCTCGTCGTTGGGGATCGCGACGGTGGAGCCGGCGGGGATGTCCGCGACGTCGTCGTACTGCGAGGAGTAGAGGCCGAGCGGGTAGATCGCGGTCGCGCCGATCGGCACGAGGTCGGCGTCGGCCGAGGTGTTGTACTGCGCCAGGTAGGCGATGTGCTGGAACTGGTTGAGGTCGATCTCGCCCTCGGTGAGCGCCGGGTTGGGCTGGTTGTAGTCGCTGAAGTCGACGATCTCGACGTCGATCCCGGCGTCGGCGGCGGCCTTCTCGTAGGTGGCCCAGTAGGGGTCGCTCGCGCCGACCACGCCGATGCGGACGGTGTCGTCGCCGCCGCCCGCGCCGGAGCAGCCGGCGAGGAGGAGGGCGGCGGAGGCGGCGATCGCGGAGGTCGCGAGGAGTCGGGTGCGCAGGGTCATGGCTGTGGGGATCCTTCCGTGGAGAGGATCCGGCCACTCGGCGCCGACCGGGCGGTGCTGGTCACCGCCGGCGCTGCGACCGGCCTCCGGTCGCTCGGCGCCGCGACTGCGCGGATCCCGGGGATCACCATACGAAGGCGGTCGGACCCGCGCGGAACCCGCGCGTAACACGGCGACTCGGAGGCAGCGGAGGCGCGCGCTCACCGCCTGAGCGCGCCGTGGCGGCCGCTCAGCTCGCGAGCGCGCCGTCCTCGCCCGCCGACGCCTCGTGCTTGGCGATCCTCTTCGCGATCGCGTCGCGCTCGGCCCGGAGCGACGCGATGGTCGGCTTGTCCAGGCGGGGGTCGGCCAGATCGGCGAAGGGGCTCGCGGCGCCGGTGCGCGCGGACACGAGCGCGGCGTACGCCTTCGTCGCGGCGCGGAGCTCGGCTCCGGCCCGTTCGACCTTCCGCGGCTTCGACTCCTTGTCCGAGACGAGTCGGGCGTGCTTGTCGAGGGCGTCTACCAGCGCGCGATGCGCGGCGTCAATCTTCTTGCTCATAGGCGCATTATGGCGCAGGATCGGCGCACGGCGCCGAACGCGTCCCGCACCAGCCCTCCGTCCCCCTCCGCGAGAGGCCGCTCGGGTACGCGACACGCAGGGGAGGCGTACCGGAGCGGCATCTCGCGGGGAGGGGACGGTCGGGTCAGCGGGCGACCGGCGTGGAGACGGACGACGCGCCGGCGCTGGTGGCGACCGCGTCGAGGACGCGCTGCACGTCGAGGGCGTCGGCGAACGTGGGCGTGACGGGGGTACCGCCGGCGATCGCCTCGACGAGGTCGACGACCTGGTGGGTGAAGAGGTGCTCGTAGCCGATGCCGTGCCCGGTCGGCCACCAGGCCGACATGTACGGGTGCGCCGGCTCGGTGACCTGGATGCGCCGGAAGCCCTGCGCCTCCTCGGGGTCGCGGGCGTCGTAGTACTCGAGCTCGTTCATCCGCTCGAAGTCGAACGCGATCGAGCCGAGCTCGCCGTTCACCTCGATCCGGTTGGCGTTGCGGCGGCCGGTCGCGACGCGGGTCGCCTCGAAGACGCCCAGGGCGCCGCCCTCGAAGGAGGCGGTGAAGGCCGCGGCGTCGTCGACGGTCACGGCGCCGCGCGGGGCGTCGGCACCGGCGCGGCCGCCGAGGCCGACCTGCTCGCTGAGCACGGGGCGCTCGGTGGTGAAGGTGCGCAGCGTCGCCGAGACCGAGGTGATGCCGCGGCCGGTCAGCCACTGGGCGGTGTCGATGCTGTGCGCGCCGATGTCGCCGAGGGCGCCCGAGCCCGCGCGCTCCTTCTGCAGGCGCCAGGTCAGCGGCGCCTCGGAGTCGGACAGCCAGTCCTGCAGGTACTGGGCGCGCACGTGGCGGATGTCGCCGAGGCGGCCCTCCTCGATGAAGCGCTTGGCGAGGGCGAGGGCCGGGGTGCGGCGGTAGCTGAAGCCGCACATCGCCACCTTCCCGGAGGCGGCGGCCGCGGCGACCATCCGCTCCGCCTCCTCGACGGAGTTGGCCAGGGGCTTCTCGCACAGCACGTGCTTGCCGGCCTCGAGGGCCGCGATGGCGATCTCGGCGTGGGTGTCGCCCGGGGTGCAGATGTCGACGAGGTCGATGTCGTCGCGGGCGATGACGGCCCGCCAGTCGGTGGAGGCCTCGCTCCAGCCCAGCCGCTCGGCGCGCTCGGCGGTCGAGTCGGGGTTGCTCCCCACGAGCACGGCGAGCTCGGGGCGGAGAGGGAGGGGGAAGAAGCGGGAGGCGGTGCGCCAGGCGTGCGAGTGGGTGCGGCCCATGAAGGCGGTCCCCACCATCGCGACGCGCAGGGCTCGGTCGTTCGACATCGTCGTCCTTTCGTCGGCCGTACGACCCTGCCACGGGTCGGGGCGCGGGCGCTACCGCGCTCGGCGAGGCCGCCTCCGGGGCGACGCGCCCGGGCTGCACGGACATGAGCGCGTTCATAGGGTTCGGAGAGCGCTCTATCACGGACGGAATGTCTCAACCGCCGCCGTCAGATGTCGCGTAATCCCGCGGATCCCAGCCCTGACGCGGCGGCAGGAAGCCCTCGGGGCGACTGGGCGATCACCCGAATCGCCTTCGAATCGGTTCAGAACTTTTGCTTGACCCGCGACGTAAGTGGAAGTAGCTTCATCCGCATGGTCACCGCAGACCCCCGCAGCACTGCTGCACAGCCTCTTCCCCGCACCTCCGACGAGTCTCAGCAGCTGCTTCTGCAGATGCGCGGCATCGTGAAGGTCTTCCCCGGCGCCCGTGCTCTCGACGGCGTCGACCTCGATGTCCGACCCGGTGAGGTGCACTGCCTCCTCGGCCAGAACGGCGCCGGCAAGTCCACCCTCATCAAGACCCTCGCCGGGGCCCACCAGCCCACCGAGGGCGAGATCCTCGTCGACGGGAACGTCGTCACGATCCCGTCCCCGACGGCGGCCCTCGCCCTGGGCATCGCGACGATGTACCAGGAGCTCGACGTCGTCGACGGCCTCTCCGTCGCCGAGAACATCTTCCTCGGCCACGAGCTCTCCCGCGGCGGCTTCACCGCCCGGGCGAAGGCGACGAGGATCACCCGCGAGCTGATGGAGCGCCTCGGCCACTCCGAGATCTCGCCGAACCGCGAGGTCGGCACGCTCTCCGCCGCCGGCAAGCAGATCGTGCAGATGGCCCGCGCCCTCTCGCACGACGCGCGGGTCATCATCATGGACGAGCCCTCCGCGGTGCTCGACTCCGAGGAGGTGGAGAACCTCTTCCACGTGGTGCGCCAGCTCACCGCCTCCGGCGTCGCCATCGTGTACATCTCGCACCGCCTCGACGAGATCCGCGCCATCGGCGACCGGATCACCGTGATCAAGGACGGCGCCACCGTCGCGCAGAACCTCGCGGTCGCCGACACCCCCACCTCGCAGCTCATCACCCTGATGACCGGCCGGGCCGTCGAGTACGTCTTCCCGGACCGCCAGGAGCTCGACGTCGAGGCCGAGACGCTGCTGAAGGTCGAGAAGCTGGGCCTGCAGGGCTCCTTCTCGGACGTCTCCCTCGAGATCCGCGCCGGCGAGGTCGTCGGCCTCGCGGGGCTGGTCGGCTCCGGCCGCTCCGAGATCCTCGAGACCATCTACGGGGCGCGCCGCGCCAGCACCGGGACGGTCAGCGTGGCGGGCAAGCGCCTGCGCGCCGGCTCCGTCACCTCGGCGGTCGACGCCGGCATCGGCCTCTGCCCGGAGGAGCGCAAGAGCCAGGGCCTGCTCCTGGACGAGCCGGTCTACCGCAACATCACCCTCTCGACCTTCGACCGTTTCGCCAAGCGCGGCTTCCTCGACGAGCGCTCCGAGCGCGCGGCGGCGGCCGAGCAGGCGGTCTCCCTCGACCTGCGGCCCTCCGGGGTCGACCGCGACGCCCGCACCCTCTCCGGAGGCAACCAGCAGAAGGCGCTCCTCGCCCGCTGGCTCGTGCGCGGCTGCCGCGTCCTGCTGCTCGACGAGCCGACCCGCGGGGTCGACGTCGGCGCACGGGCCGAGATCTACACCCTGATCAGGGACCTCGCGACCAACGGCGCCGCCGTGCTCGTGGTCTCCAGCGAGATCGGCGAGGTCCTCGGACTCTCCGACCGAGTGCTCGTGATCTCCGACGGCGCCGTGGTCCACGAGGGCCCGGCCGATTCGATCGACGAGCACCGCGTGCTCGATCTCGTCATGGAAGGAAGTGCAGCGTGAGCGGACAGCTCGACACCGCGTCGCCGTCGATCGGCGGTCCGCAGGAGGACGCCGCCCGTCACGCGTCGGCCGCGACGGGAGGCTCCTCCGGGGGCGTGCCCTCGAAGGACTCCCGCTCCGGGATCGCCCGCCTCATGCAGGGCTCCCTCGGCCGCAACGTCGGGCTGCTGCTCGCGCTGGTGATCCTCTGCATCGTCGGATTCGCGACCGCGGGGGAGCGCTTCGCCAGCGTCGACAACGTGCTCACGATCCTCCGCCTCGCCGCCGTCATCGGCGTGCTGAGCATCGGGATGACCTTCGTCATCACCTCCGGCGGCATCGACCTCTCGGTCGGCTCCGTGATGGGGCTCGCGACGGTCTGGGCGAGCACGGTCTCGACCCAGTACTACGCGGCGAACACCTCCTGGCTGGTGATCGTGCTCACCGCGGTCGTCGTCGGCCTCGTCTGCGGCCTCATCAACGGCGCGCTGATCGCCTACGGCCGGGTCGTCGCCTTCATGGCGACCCTGGCGATGCTCGTCGCCGCCCGCGGCTTCGCCGAGCTGATCTCGAACCGCCAGACGCAGGTCGTCACGGTCACGCCGTTCCTCGACTTCTTCCGCGCCGACGTGCTCGGCATCCCGGTGCTCGTGCTGATCTTCGTGGTCGTCGCCGTCGCCGGCTGGATCCTGCTCAACCGCACCACCTTCGGCCGCCGCACCATCGCGGTCGGCGGCAACCCCGAGGCCGCCCGCCTCGCCGGCATCAAGGTCCGCCGCCACACCATGTACGTCTACGGCCTCGCCGGGCTCACCGCCGGCATCGCCGCCGTCATGATGCTCGCCCGCACCACCGCCGGCAGCTCGACCAACGGCCTCCTCTACGAGCTCGACGCCATCGCGGCGGTCGTCGTCGGAGGCACGCTGCTGGCCGGCGGCCGCGGCACCATCGTCGGCACCGTGTTCGGCGTCCTCATCTTCACGACCCTGACCAACGTGTTCACGCAGAACAACATGTCGACCTCGACTCAGGCCGTCGCGAAGGGCGCGATCATCGTCGCCGCCGTCCTGCTGCAGCAGCGGTTCGCCGCCCGCGGCAGGAAGTCCTGACCCCGGGGCTCCGGCCCCGCTCCTCCACACACAGCAACCCACCCGACCACTCAGGTCACCTCTCCGAGGACACGTGTGCCCTCGGACCCCTCGGATCGATCGAAGGAGATCACTTCCATGCCCGCACGCCCCTTCACCCGCAGCCGCCTCTCCCGCACCGCCCGACTCGGCTCGGCCGGCGTCGCCTTCGGCGCCGTCGCGCTGATGCTCACCGGCTGCATCTCGAACGCCCCGGTCGAGACCGGCAACGCCGCCTCCGGCAGGACCGCCGCCGCCGTGGCCGCCTCGGACAACGACGCCTCCGGCGACAACGTCGTCATCGGCTTCACCGCTCCCGCCGCCGACCACGGCTGGATGGGCGCGGTCAGCCGCGCCGCCATCGCCGAGGCCGAGAAGTACGACGACGTGGAGCTCCGCACCGCGGAGGGCACCAACGACGTCAACCTCCAGATCAGCCAGGTCGAGACCTTCATCAACGACGGCGTCGACGCGATCGTGCTCCTGCCGATCGACGGAGCGGCGCTCACGCAGGTCGCCACCCAGGCGATGGAGGCGGGCATCACCGTCATCAACGTGGACCGCGAGTTCTCCAGCCCCTTCGCCGCCCGGTCGACCATCCTCGGCGACAACTACGGCATGGGCGTCAGCGCCGGCACCTACATCTGCGAGGAGCTCGGCGACAACCCCGACGCCGTCGTCGCCGAGATCGCCGGCATCGACTCCCTCCCGCTGACCCAGGAGCGCAGCCAGGGCTTCTCGGACGCGCTCGAGGGCTGCGGACTCGACGTGGACAACCGCGTCGCCGCCGACTTCACCGTCCAGGGCGGAGAGCAGGCCGCGGCCAACCTCCTCCAGGCCGCGCCGAAGATCGACGCCATCTGGAACCACGACGACGACCAGGGCGTCGGCGTCCTCGCGGCGATCGACACCGCCGGACGCGACGAGTTCCTCTTCGTCGGCGGCGCCGGCTCGGCCAACGTGATGCGCGCGATCGAGGCCGACGACTCCGTCGTCAAGGCCACGGTCGTCTACCCCTCGACCCAGGCCGCGGACGGCATCAAGCTCGCCCGCCTCGTCGAGCAGAACAAGTCGATGGCCGACACCAGCTCGCTCGGCGTCCCGCGCCAGATCCAGCTCTTCGCGCCGGTCGTCACCAAGGACAACGTCTCCGAGTACCTGCCCTCGGCCTTCGAGTCCTGATCGGCCCCACCAGCCCGGGTCGGCGCGGGAACCATCCCGCGCCGGCCCCCACCTCGGCGCCGCCCCGGGATCACTGACGACCCGCAGCGCAGCGCCACCGGCATCCGCGAGAGGAGGAGGAGTGCAAGACACCGGCCCCAGGGTCGGACAGGAGGAGACCGGATCCGCTCAGTCGTGCGGACAGCGACGGACCCGGCCTCTGCGATGAACACCTCATTGAAGGAATCACATCACGCATGAATGGTAAGCGATCCTCGAGAAGAAGCATCAGGCGTCTTCTCGCACTCGGCATCGCCGGGATGGTGACGGTCTCCGGACTCACCGCCCTCGGCCTGCCCGCCTCGGCCCACGACGGAGTGGACCACGGTTCCGAGGGCGGAGCATCCGCTCTCGACTGGAGCAACTACGAGAAGGTCCTGCTGACGAAGAACGTCGGCGAGCCCCTCGACCTGGCCGTCCTCCCGGACAAGTCGGTCCTCCACACCGCTCGGAACGGCGAGATCCGCCACACCGACCCCAAGACCGGCACCACCCGTGTCGTCAACACGATCCCCGTATACCAGAACTCGGAGGACGGACTGCAGTCCGTCGGCATCGACCCCGACTTCGCCGAGAACAAGTGGGTCTACCTCGTCTACGCGCCCCCCGGGAACACCCCGACCGGCGCGGCCCCGAACATGCTGCCCGAGGGCGCGACCGACAGCTACTGGGACCAGTGGAAGGGCATCAACCGCCTCTCCCGGTTCAAGTGGACCGGCTCGGGCCTCGACCTCGCGAGCGAGCAGAAGATCATCGACATCGAGACCCAGCGCGGGCAGTGCTGCCACGTGGGTGCCGACTTCGACTGGGACGCCGACGGCAACCTGTACCTCTCCACCGGCGACAACACGCCGGCGAGCGCTCCGGGTGCCGCGGGCTTCGCGCCGAACAACGACGCGCCCCGCATGAACCCGGGCTTCGACTCGCGTCGCGGCGCCGGCAACACGAACGACCTCCGCGGCAAGATCCTCCGGATCACCGTGCAGGAGGACGGCTCGTACACGATCCCCGACGGCAACCTCTTCCCGGTGGGAACCGAGAAGACCCGCCCCGAGATCTTCGTGATGGGCGTCCGCAACCCGTTCAAGATCGACGTCGACGCCGAGACGAACACCCTCTCCTGGGGCGACTACGGCCCCGACGCCACGAAGGCCGCTGCGGCCGACGGCGTCCGCGGCCCGATGGGCCTCGTCGAGTGGAACGCGACCGGACTGGACGAGCCGCACAACTCCGGCTGGCCCTACGTCCACGGACCCAACGCGCCGTACAACGAGTGGAACTTCGAGACGTCGACGCCCCGCGGCTTCTTCGATCCGGAGAACCTGAAGAACAA
Organism: Rathayibacter sp. AY1A7; assembly: GCF_002930845.1. Lineage (NCBI taxonomy): Bacteria > Bacillati > Actinomycetota > Actinomycetes > Micrococcales > Microbacteriaceae > Rathayibacter > Rathayibacter sp. AY1A7. The sequence continues at coordinate 22,785 of NZ_PSTL01000010.1, forward strand.
CTCGCGCTGGAACACCGGCCTCGTCGACATCCCGGACGCCAAGGCGGCGACCGTCTACTACGGCGACAACCCCGGCGACCAGCCGTTCGACGAGCTCGTCAACTTCGGGACCAGCACCGGCCAGGGCCCCATGGGCGGACCGGTGTACCACTTCGACGCGGACAACACCTCGACGTCGAAGTTCCCGGAGTACTGGGACAAGAAGACCTTCTTCGGCGAGTTCTCGCAGGACTACATCGCGGCGTTCACGCTCGATGAGGACCGCGCGGTCACGCACATCGAGGACTTCCTCCCCAACGCGGCGCTCAGCCAGGCCGCGCAGCCGATCCACGACAACCCGATGGACATGGAGTTCGGCCCCGACGGGTCGATGTACGTGATCGAGTACGGCGACGGATTCTTCCGCGCCAACCCCGACGCGGGCCTGTACCGGATCGACTACGCCGAGGGCAACAAGGCGCCGCAGGCCCGCTTCACCGCGACCCCCCTGTCCGCCTCGCAGACCCCGCTCGAGGTCACGTTCGACGCCAAGGGATCGACCGACCCCGAGGGCGACGCGCTCACCTACGACTGGGACTTCGACGGCGACGGCACCTTCGACGCCACCGGAGTGACCGTCAAGAAGACCTACACCGAGCTCGGACAGTTCACGGCCCGTCTGCGCGTCACCGACGCCAAGGGCAAGTTCAGCCTGACCTCGCGGGTCATCTCGGTCGGCAACCAGGCGCCGCAGATCCAGATCCAGACGCCCGGCAACGGCTCGTTCTTCAGCTGGGGCGACGCGATCCCCTACCAGGTGACCGGCAAGGACGCTGAGGACGGCGACCAGATCGTCAGCAGCCGCGTGGGCTGGACCTACGGCCTCGGCCACGACGAGCACGCCCACCCCGAGGTCACCGGCACCGGTGCCAAGGGAGCGTTCCCGACGTCCAAGGACTCGCCCGAGCACGGCCCCGGCGCGCTGCTGTACGGCACCGTCGTCGTGACCTACACGGACGGCGGCTTCAACGGCCTGCCCCCGGCTGCGGCCGAGGCGACGCTGCGGCTGAACCCGAAGACGCAGGAGGCGGAGCACGCCGCCCGTGAGGGCGTCCTGCCCTACGCGGACACCACCGCCAGCGGCGGCAACGCCGTCAGCGGACTCGGTGCGGGATCCTTCCTGCGCTGGGACCCGGTGAACTTCGCCAACCTGACCGGCGTCGTGGTCCGCGCCACCGGTGAGGGCACCGTCGACCTCCGCTGGAACGCTGCCGACGCAGCGCCCTTCGGAACGGCGACCATCCCCGCGGGAGCCGGCTGGAAGGACGTCCTCGTCCCCTTCGGCACCAACGTCCCCCGCGGCACCGGCTCGCTCTACGTGACCTCGCCCAACGGCCTGTCGCTCGACTCCCTCACCTTCCAGGGTGCCGGCGCCGGTGACAAGACGGCTCCGACCGTCGCGGCGACCCTCGACCCGGCAGCGCCTGCGGGCGTCGGCGGCGTCTACAACAAGCCCGTGACCCTCGGCCTCACCGCCACGGACAACGGAGCGCTCTCCACCGTCCAGTACTCCGCCGACAACGGCACGACGTGGACCACGGTCCGCGCCGTCAACGGCGCGTACACGGTCCCGTTCACCACGAACGGCGCCCGGACGATCCAGTACCGCGCCACCGACACCGGCGGCAACGTCTCGGCGGTCGGCACGGTGAAGTTCACGATCGACCTGGCCGCGGCGAACGCCCCGACCGCCGCGTCGACCACCACCGTGGCGCTCTCGGCTCCCCGCGTGACCTTCGGGGCACCCGGCGAGGCGACCGTCACGGTCACCGGTCAGGGTGGGAACCCCGGCGGAGAGGTCGTCCTCTACGAGGGCGCCACCGAGCTGGGCCGCGCGACGCTGAAGGACGGCAAGGCGACCTTCGCCCTGCCGAAGACCCTCGGCGCCGGCACCCACACCCTCCGTGCGGCGTACGGCTCGGACGCCACCTTCAAGGCCTCGGAGGGCACCGCCCGCCTGATCGTCTCGAAGGCCGCCTCGGAGCTCACCGCGACCGTCTCGCCCAACCCGGTCAAGCCGGGCGCCAGCGCGCAGGTCACGGTCGACGCGAAGTCCTCGACGGGTGTCGCCGGCACCGGTCAGGTGAGCGTGATGGTGAAGAGGAACCTCTCCACCGTCGCGATGCTCACCGGGACCCTCGACGAGAACGGGCACGTCGTGGTGACGCTCCCGAAGCTCGCGGCGGGCAGCTACAAGCTGACCGTCACCCACACCGCCACGGCGGACACCAACGCCGCGTCGGCGCTGCTGAACCTCACCGTCCAGCAGTAGCCCCCGCGCAGGGGCCGGCCGGCTCGACCGGGCCGGCCGGCCCCCCCACCCCCTGCACCATCTGCCATTTCGAAGGAGAAATGATGCACCACCACCACGCATCCATCACGGCCAAGCCGATGAGCCGGCGCTCGCTGATGACGGCCCTGGCCGCATCGACCGTCGCGGTCGGCGTCGGAGCGGGAGCCCTCGCGGCGCCCGCCACGGCCGCCCCCGCGCCCTCGTCCGGATCCACGCGCCTGGTCCCGATCAACCGCATCGGCATCCAGCTCTTCAGCGTCCGCGACAAGGTCTCGTCGCTCGGCTTCCGGGCCGTCTTCGAGGAGCTCGGCCGCATCGGCTACAGCGAGATCGAGTTCGCCGGGTACACCCAGGGCAACGTCGGAGCGATCACCCCGCAGCAGATCCGCCAGCTGCTCGACGACAACGGCCTCCGCGCCGTCGGCTCGCACGTCGGCACCAACCTCCTCCGCTCGGAGCTGGGCAAGCAGATCGAGATCGCGCAGATCCTCGGCACGCCGCACCTCGGCACCGGCAACGCGCCCACCAACGTCAACACCAAGGCGGGCTACCTCGCCGCGGCGGAGGAGTGGAACAAGTGGGGCCAGCAGGTCTCGGCCGCGGGCATGAAGCTCTACCAGCACAACCACGCCGGTGAGTTCGGGTTCGCCACGGACGACCCCAAGACCCGCCTGTACGACCTCTTCTACGACAACACCGACCCGCGTCACGTGTACCTCGAGATGGACGTCTACTGGGCGTACGTCGGCAAGAAGCTCTACCCGGGCTTCGAGCCGCTCGACTACATCAAGCGCAACCCTCGCCGCTACCCGATCCTGCACCTCAAGGACGGCAAGACGAACAACGCCAACACCAACGGCTACGACATCGTCGAGTTCGGCGCGGGCAACCTGCCCTACCAGGCGTTCCTCTCGGAGCTGCGCGACCGCGGCCAGCGCTTCGGCGTCTGGGAGCAGGACACCGCTCCCACGCTGGCGACGCCGCCGAGCACGGGGAACTCCCTCGAGGCCGCTTCCCGCAGCTACTCCGCGATCGCTGCGCTCCGTGGCTGAGCGCACCCCGCGCCGCGCGCGCCGCACCGACAGCACCACCACCAGCACGACGCGCACGAGCGCACCGAGGAGAACCCCCATGAAGTGGAAGACGCCCACGGCGGTCCTCGCGGCCGCCTCCCTCGCGATGGTCGCCGCACCGTCCGCCTTCGCGGCGACGACGGACTGCACCACCGAGCTCGGGAACCAGACGATCACCGGAGACCTCAACGTCGGCGCGGGCCAGACCTGCGTGCTCGGCAACGTGACCGTCACCGGCAACGTCATCGTCGGCGACGACGCCTGGCTGGACGCCACCTCGGCGACCATCGGCGGCGACGTCATCGGCACCGACGCGTACGGCATCTCGATCGACGGCACCAGCGTCGGCGGAGACGTCGTGTCGTTCTCGGACGGCAGCCGCAACGGCTTCCTCTACCTGCGCGACCTCACGGTCGGCGGCATGGTCGAGGCCGGCGGGATCGACGTCGAGTTCAGCGACCTCTCGGTCGACGGCTCGGTCAGCACCGACGCGGCGAACTACGTCGACGTCGATCGCACCAGCGTCGGCGGCGACGCCACCTTCGCCGGCAGCGACTTCGGCGTGAACGTGCAGGGCGCCATCGTCGGCGGCTCGCTCGCCGTCACCGGCTCCTCGCGCGGCGTCCTCCTGGGCGCGAACGAGGACGGCTCGGCCTCGGCCCTCGGCAACACGGTGGGCGGGAACCTCACGCTCTCGGGCAACTCCGGCAACGTCCAGCTCGCGGGCTCGACGGTCGGCGGGCGCATCGCGCTCGCCGACAACGCGCCGGCGGTCAACTTCGGCGCGGGCAACACCGCCGCCGGAGTCGACGGCACCTTCACGGGAACGGCGGCGGGCGCTGCGGCGGCCGGCGACCAGGCCGTGGCCGTCATCGTCCCCGAGGCCAACAAGGGCGAGCTGACCTGGACGCTCGAGGGCACCAGCAACCTGGTGAACCTCGGCGTCGCCGAGGAGCAGGGCGACCACTTCGCCGCCTCCGGTGAGCTCGTGCCGGTCCGCGTGACCGACACCCGCCTCAACGGCCCGGCCTGGTCGGTCACCGGCCAGCTGAGCGACTTCCGCTCCGGCGAGAAGACGTTCTCGGGCAAGCACCTCGGCTGGACCCCCGAGGTCCTGGAGAACACGGGCGGTGCCGTCGCCGGCGCTGCCGTCCCCTCCGGGTTCGACTCGGGCAACGGCCTCGCCACGCCCCGCGTCCTCGGCTCCGCCGCGGCGCAGCACCCGACCGGATCCTCGGTCCTGAGCGCCGACCTCGACCTGAAGCTCCCGCTCTCGGTCGGAACCGGCACCTACACCGCGACGCTGACGCTCACCGCGCTCGGCTAGCACCGGTGGGGCGGCCTCCGGGCCGCCCCACCCTCCCCCCGTCTCCCCGCGAGACGCCACTCCGGTACGCCCCGCTCGGCGTGCCGCGCACCGGAGCGGCGTCCCGCGGGGAGGCATCCCCCCTTGCAACGGAAGCCTGATCGATGTCGCTCATGCCACGCACCTCCCGCACCACCGCCGCCCTGCTGCTGATGACGCTCCTCGCAGCCGGCGGCCTCTCGGCTCAGGCGGGTGCCCAGGAGGCGGACCCCGCCTCCACGCCGGTCACCTGGGGGGTGCGCCCCGCCGACACCGAGCAGGGCAGCGAGCGGCCGAACTACGCGTACGCCCTCGATCCCGGCGGACGCCTCAGCGACGCCCTGATCGTCTCCAACTACGACGACGAGGAGCAGACGTTCCGCGTCTACGGCTCCGACGGCTTCATCACCGAGGCCGGCCAGCTCGACCTGCTCCCCGCCGCGGAGCCCTCGACGCAGCTCGGCAGCTGGATCGCGTTCCCCGAGCCCGAGGTCACCGTGCCCGCCGGCGAGAGCGTGCAGGTCCCGTTCGAGGTCGTCGTCCCCGAGGACGTGACCCCGGGCGACTACGCCGCGGGCGTCGTCTCCTCGATCCTGGTGCAGGGCGAGACCGGAGTCTCGGTCGACCGGCGCCTGGGCTCGCGGATGTACCTCCGCGTCGGCGGCGAGCTCGCCCCGCGCCTGTCGATCGACGGCCTCGCCGTCTCGTACCAGGGCGGCTGGAACCCCTTCGCCCCCGGCTCCGCGACCGTCGACTACATCGTGACCAACGCGGGCAACACCCGCATCGCGCCGGGCGCCGAGATCAGCGTCGCCGGCCTCTTCGGCCTCGCGCCGGTGTCCGCGACCGACCCGGAGCCGCTGCCCGAGCTCCTCCCCGGAACCTCCGTCTCGCGCACCGTGACCGTCGCCGGAGTCTGGCCGCTCTTCGTCGCGACCGCCCGCGCCGCGCTCTCGGGCACCGTCGTCACCGCCGACCAGGCCGCGCAGGCCGACTCCGCCGTCGTCGTCCCCGACGTGCCGGTCGCCACCGCCGAGACCTCGGCCGCGGCCGTGCCGTGGAGCGCCGTGCTCCTCCTCGCCCTGCTCATCGGGCTCATCGTGCTGACCGTCGTCCGCCGCCGCCGCCGGGCCGCGGGGGAGCAGGCGCGCATCGACGCCGCCGTCGCCGCCGCTCTCGGCGCCCAGCCGGAGGACGCCGACCGCGCGGAGGTCCGCTCCTGACCGGGTGCGGCCGACGCGGTCCGCGGGGGATCGCGCCGGCGCGGCCCGCCGCCTCCGGGCGCGCGGCCGCCGCTCTAGCGGACCGCCCGCCCCTCGGCGCGCAGCTGCTCGAGGAAGCCGTCCACCACGGCGGGGCTGAGCAGGTGCCCGCGCAGCATCAGCGCGGCACCGCGCACGCCCCCGCTGCCGCCCAGCTCGGCGGTCACCACGTCGAGCCGCTGCGTCGCGAGGGGGAGGGAGCGCTCGTCGATCACCGAGCGCACGGCCGTCAGGATCTCCGGGCTGGCAAGGGCGACCGCGCCGCCCAGCACGATGACGGACGGGTTGAGCAGGCTCACGCAGGTGGCCAGCACCTCGCCGAGCTGGAGTCCCGCGATCCGCGCCGCCTCGACGGCCTCGGGATCGCGCGCCTTCAGCAGGTCGATCAGCTCGCGCACCGACTGCACGTCGCGGCCCGCCCGGGCGAGCCCGGCGGCCAGAGCGGAGCCGCCCGCGACCGCCTCGAGGTCCCCCTCCTGACCGCCCGCCGCGGCCGGGGCCGTGCGCGGCACCTGGACGTGGCCGAGATCACCCGCGGAGCCGAGGGCTCCGCGCTGGAGCAGCCCGGACGAGACGATGCCCGCGCCGATGCCGGTGCCGACCTTCACGAACATCAGGTCGAGGGCGTGCGGGAACCGCGAGGCCCGCTCGCCGAGCGCCAGCAGGTTCACGTCGTTGTCGACGAGCACCGTGGTGTCGTAGCGCCGGCGCACGAAGGCGGGGATGTCGAAGCCGTCCCAGCCGGGCATGATCGGCGGGCGCACCGGGCGGCCGCTCGCGTGCTCCACCGGGCCGGGCACGCCGACCCCGATGCCCGCGAGGGCGGTGCGGTCGACCCCGGCCGCGGCGAGGATCCCTTCGCAGACGTCGAGCGCGTGCCCGAGCACCGCCACGGGGCCCTGCGCGATGTCGAGCTCCTCGCGGCGCTCGGCGATGATGCGGCCGTCGAAGTCGGTCAGCGCGATGGTCGAGTGCGCCGCGCCCAGGTCGATGGCCAGGAGCGAGCGGACGGCCGGGTCGAAGACGAGGCGCGCGGACGGGCGGCCCCCGGTCGACGGAGCGCGGTCGAGGTGCGCGATCAGTCCGAGCTCGAAGAACTGCTCCAGGCGCGTCATCACCGCGGTCCGCGCGAGACCCGTCTCCTCGACCAGCTCGGCGCGGGTGCGCGGTCGACCGTCGGCGAACAGCCTCAGCATGTCGCCGGTCGCGGTACCGGCGCGCTCGGCCACGCTCAGCTCCTTCTCTCGGCCCGGAGGACGGGTTCGGGGGACAGCACACCTGAGGAAACCAGTCGACGCACGGTCGCGCAATCTCGGCGGGCCCTGCGTGCGGGTCCTGCGCAACACGGCCGGCCGGAGGCGCGACGCGCGCCCGGCCGCGGCCCCTCCCCACTCCGATCGCCCGGGTGCGCCCCGACGATCGCCGCTCAGCCAGCCCTTCCAGACAGGAGAGAACGATGACCTCGTCCGACACCAACACCACAGGCGCCCCCCGATCGAGCGGGCGCATCGGCCTCTGGCTGATCGGGGCCCGGGGCAGCGTCGCCACCACGGCCGCCGTGGGCCTGCACGCCATCGCCGCCGGAGCCGCGCCCAGCTCGGGCTGCGCCACCGCGACCCCCGCCTTCGAGGACGTCCCGCTCGCCGGGTTCGCCGACATCGTCATCGGCGGCCACGACGTCTCGCCGACCCCGCTGCTCGAGAAGGCCACGGGCCTCGCGGCCGGCGGCATGTTCCCGACCTCGGTCGTCGCCGAGGTGGCCGACCGGATCGACGCGACCGACGCCGAGATCCACCTCGCCCCCGCCGACGCCGCGTCGCAGCAGGAGGAGATCGACCGCCGGGCCGCCGACATCGTCGCCTTCCGCGAGCGCCACGGCCTCGCCCGGGTCGTCGTGATCGACGTCGCCTCGACCGAGGTGCTGCCGGCCGACCGTCCCGAGTTCCACGACCTCGCCGCTCTGCGCGCCGCCCTGGCGCGTCCGGGCGAGCGCCTCCTGCCGCCGAGCTCGATCGCCGCCCTCTCGGCCGTCGTCGCGGGCGCGGCCTACGCCTGCTTCACTCCCTCGACCGCGCTGGCTCTGCCGGCCCTGGAGGAGTGGGCCGCCGAGGCCGGGATCCCGATCGCCGGCCAGGACGGCAAGACGGGGGAGACCCTGCTCCGCAGCGTGCTCGCGCCGATGTTCACGGCGCGCGGGATGCGCGTGCTCTCGTGGGCGGGCGCGAACCTCCTCGGCGGCGGCGACGGGCAGACCCTCGCCGACCCGGAGGCGGTGCGCTCGAAGCTCGTCTCGAAGAACCGCGGACTGCGCAGCCTCCTCGGCGACGACGTCGTCACTCCGCTCCACATCGACAACGTCCCGGACCTCGGCGACGTCAAGACCGCTTGGGACCACGTGCACGCCGAGGGCTTCCTCGGCTCGCGGATCACGGTGCAGACGATCTGGTCGGCGTACGACTCGGCCCTCGCGGCGCCGCTGATCCTCGACCTCGCCCGCCTGCTGGCGCTCGCGGACGAGGCCGGCGTCTCGGGCCCCGTCGGCGAGCTCGGCTTCTTCTTCAAGGACCCGTGGGGCAGCGACGTGCACGGCTTCGCCGAGCAGACGGCGGAGCTGGTGGCCTGGTCCGCCCGCACCGGCGCCCTCGTCGCCGAGCGCCGCACCCCGGTGACGAGCGGGACGCGGAGCGATGGCTGAGCTGCGCGACTACCTCGAGCTCGTCCGCGCGAAGGCCGCGCTGACCGTGATCGGCGACACCGTCGCGGGCGGAGCGTGGGCGGGCCGCGGAGTGGGAGCGCGCACGGTCGCGCTCCCGCTGTCCTCGGCGCTGCTCTACTCGGCGGGCATGGCGCTCAACGACTACGCGGACGCCGAGCTCGACGCCCGGGAGCGGCCCGAGCGGCCGATCCCCTCGGGGCGGATCCGGCGCTCGGCGGCGCTGGGCACGGCGGCCGCGCTGACCGCGGCGGGGATCGCCGTGGCGGCCGTCGTGGACGGGCGGCGCTCGCTCGCACTCTCGCTGCCGCTCGCGGCCGGGATCTGGTCGTACGACCTGCTCGCGAAGCCGACTCCGCTGGGCCCGGTCGTGATGGCGGCCTGCCGCGGTCTCGACGTGCTGCTCGGCGCGGGCGTCGACGGCGTGCGCGCGGCGGCCCCCGCCTCCGCCGCCGTGGCCGCGCACACGCTCGGCGTCACCGTGCTCTCGCGCGGCGAGGTGCACGGCACCACCCCGGTCGCGGCGGGAGCGGTCTCGGCCGGCACCGCGGCGATCGCGTTGTCCACCGCGGCCGGCGCTCTGGCCGAGCGCCGGGCCGCCCCCGCCGCGGTCGTCGCCGCGGGCCTCGGGCGCTGGCTCCTGCTCGTGCTCACCGCGCAGCTGCAGTCCGTGCGGACGCCGACGGCCGCGGCCGCGCGGACGGCCACCCGCGCGGGCATCACCGGGATGATCCCGCTGCAGGCCGCGCTCGCCGGTCTGAAGCGTCCCGAGCTGGGGGCGGCGCTGCTCGCGCTCGACGCGCTCGGCTCCCTCCTGCTCCGCCGCCCGCGGACGGCGGACATCACATGAGCGCCACCGGACCCGTCCTCGGCTACGGCACCAACGGCTTCGCCGACCACACCCTCGACGACGCGCTCACGGTGATCCACGCCGCGGGGTACCGCGCCGTCGCGCTCACCCTCGGGCACCCGCACCTCGATCCCTTCGCGGCCGACTGGCGCGAGCGGACGCTGGCGCTCCGGTCGCGGCTCGACGAGCTGGGCCTGCGCGTGGTCGTCGAGACGGGCGCGCGGTACCTGCTCGACCCGTTCGCGAAGCACCGCCCCACGCTGGTCGACGAGGAGGCCGGCCCCCGCGTCCGCTTCCTCGAGCGCGCGATCGAGATCGCCGCGCTGCTGGGCGCCGACGCCGTCTCCCTCTGGTCGGGGGTCGTGCCGGCGGGCGCCGATGCGGCCGCTGCCTGGCGGCTGCTCGTCGAGCGCATGCGCGGCGTCGTCGCGACGGCCGAGCGCCACGGCGTGCGGCTGGCCGTCGAGCCCGAGCCGGGGATGCTGGTGGAGACGGTCGCCGACGCGCTGCTGCTGCGCCGCGAGCTCGGTGACCCGGAGTCGGTCGGGCTGACGGTCGACCTCGGCCACTGCGTCGTGGTGGAGCCGGACGGCGTGGTCGGAGCCCTCCGCAGCGCCGGGGACCTGCTCCTGAACGTGCAGGTCGACGACATGCTCCCGGAGCGGCACGAGCACCTCGAGCTCGGCACCGGATCGCTCGACCTCGCGGCCGCCTTCGCGACCATCGCCGAGATCGGCTACCGCGGGATCGCCGCCGTCGAGCTGCCCCGGCACTCGCACGACGCGCCCCGCCTGGCCGTGGCGAGCCTCGCGGCGATGGAGGAGGCGCTCGGCGGCGCCTCCTCGCACGCCGAGCACCCGTGGACCGCGGCCGCCCGCGCCGCCGTCCTCGAGCGCCCGTCGCGGATCGAGCGCTTCTTCCCCGCCGCGGGCCGCGAGGCCGGACGCGAGCCGCTCCGGCCCGCCGAGGACCCGCACGGCCTCGTCCACGGCACGCACGACGACGCGGCCCGCGCCGCCCTGGTGCAGGCCGCCGCGCAGGCGCTCGGCGACGACGACCTGGCCGCTCTCCTCCTCCGCCTCTACCGGGGCGGGGACGGCGCCGAGCGCCGCGGAGTGCTGGCCGGGCTGAACGCCCTCGGCGACCCGGGACCGGCGACGACCCTCGCCGGCCTCGAGCTGACCGCCGACGCCCTGCGCGCCAACGACACCCGGCTCGTCGCCGCGGCGATGGGCTCCTTCGCCCGCCGCCACCTCGACGCGCACGCCTGGCGGCACGGGGTGCTCAAGCTCGTCTTCCTCGGCGTCCCGCTCGCGGCGGTCGCCGGGCTGGAGGAGCGCAGCGACGCCGAGCTGCGCGCGATGGCCGGCCGCTTCGCGGACGAGCGCCGCGCGGCCGGGCGCCCGCTCCCGGACGATCTGGCGGTGCTCCTGCCGAGCTGACCGCCCCCGAACGCCGCCCCGACCGCGGGGCACCACCACCGATGAGAAAGGCGCGACGATGCGCATCTTCGACCCGCACATCCACATGACCTCCCGCACCACCGACGACTACCAGGCGATGTTCGACGCCGGCGTCCGCGCGGTCGTCGAACCCTCCTTCTGGCTCGGCCAGCCGCGCACGAACGTCGGCTCGTTCACGGACTACTTCGACGCCCTGATCGGCTGGGAGCGCTTCCGCGCCGCGCAGTTCGGCATCCGCCACCACTGCACCATCGGGCTCAACCCGAAGGAGGCGAACGACCCGCGCTGCCGGGCCGTCCTGCCCGAGCTCGACCGCTACCTCGCCAAGGACGGCGTCGTCGCGGTCGGCGAGACCGGCTACGACTCGCTCACCCCCGAGGAGGACCAGGTCTTCCGCCAGCAGCTCGAGCTCGCCGGCGAGCACGGCCTCCCCGCGATGGTGCACACCCCGCACCGCGACAAGGAGTCGGGCACCCGCCGCACCCTCGAGGTCGTCGCCGACTCGGGGCTCGAGCCCGGGCGGGTCCTCGTCGACCACCTCAACGAGGTCACCGTCGACGCGGTCCGCGACTCCGGCTGCTGGATGGGCTTCTCCATCTACCCCGACACGAAGATGGACGAGACCCGCCTGGTGACGCTTGTCGAGCGGATCGGGCTGGACCGCGTCCTGGTCAACTCCGCCGCCGACTGGGGCCGCTCCGACCCGCTCACGACCGCGAAGACCGGCCGCCTCCTCCTCGTCGCCGGCTTCAGCGCGGGCGACGTCGACCGGCTGCTCTGGCAGAACCCGGTCGAGTTCTACGGGCAGAGCGGACGCCTGGACCTCTCGCCCGTCGCGGGCTTCGACGTGCAGGAGTCGGCCGGCCGCACCTTCGAGGGCAACTCCGTGCTCCGGGGCGCCCCGCGCGTGGCGGAGGTCGTGTGATGCACCTCTCCTACTGCACCAACGTCCATCCCGCCGAGGACCTGGCCGGAGTCGTCCGCCAGCTCGACGTCTACGCCGGGCCCGCGCGCGTGGCCGCCGGGCTCGCCCTGGTCGGAGTAGGCCTGTGGATCCCGCGCGACCTCGCGGCCCGCCTGGTCGCCAGCGCCGAGGACCGGGCCGTCCTCCGCGCGGCCCTGCAGCGCAACGGCCTGGAGGTGCGCACGCTCAACGCCTTCCCGTACGCCGCGTTCCACGCCGAGGTCGTGAAGCTCGACGTCTACCGCCCCGACTGGACCACGCCGGAGCGCCTGCAGTACACGATCGACTGCGCGCGGATCCTGGCCGACCTGCTGCCCGCCGGCGCCGACGGCAGCATCTCGACGCTGCCGCTGGGCTGGCGCGAGTGCTGGGGACGGGAGCAGGACGAGGCCGCCTGCCGGAACCTCGCCCGGCTCGTCGAGGAGCTGCGCGACCTGCGCCGCTCCACCGGCCACGCGATCCGCCTGGCGATCGAGCCCGAGCCCGGCTGCATCCTCGACACCGTGGACGACGTCGTCGACTGGCTGCACCCGCGCATCGGAGTGGTCGACCCGGCGTACGTGGGCGTGTGCCTCGACACCTGCCACCTCGCCGTCTCCTTCGCCGACCCGGTCTCGGCCGTCCGCCGCATCCGCGACGCGGGCCTGCGCGTGGTCAAGGTGCAGGCCTCGGCCGCGCTCCACCTGGAGGACCCCTCGGGCCGCGCCGCGCTCACCCCGTTCGTCGAGAAGCGCTACCTGCACCAGACCCGCGAGAACGGGATCGACGGGGTGCTCCGCGTCGACGATCTGCCCGAGGCGCTGGACACGCTCCCCGGCACCGGCCCGTGGCGCGTGCACTTCCACGTGCCGCTGCACCACCGGCCGGAGGCGCCGCTCTCGGCCACCACGGCGGTCCTGGCGGAGGCGGTCTCGGCGGTCGACGCCGCCTGGCCGTACGACGAGATCCACCTCGACGTCGAGACCTACACCTGGTCGGTGCTCGCCGACGCCCCGAGCGACCTCTCGACGGGCATCGGCGCCGAGCTCGCCTGGGCGGCCGCGCACCTGCTCACGCCCGCCTCCCGAGAGGCGCTGCTGGCGCCCCTCCTCCCGCAGGCGGCGGCGCTGTGAGGCCCGTGCTGCTGCTCGACGTGGTCGGGCTGACCTCGTCGGCGCTCGCCGACATGCCCCGCCTCTCGCGGCTGGCCCGCGGGGGCGGGCGCCTGCCGCTGGACACGGTCCTGCCCGCGGTCACCTGCAGCGTGCAGTCGACCATGCTCACCGGCTCGATGCCCGCGCAGCACGGGATCGTCGGCAACGGCTGGTACTTCCGCGACCTCGGCGAGGTGCACCTGTGGCGCCAGCACAACCGCCTGGTCACGGGAGAGAAGGTCTGGGAGACCGCGCGCCGGCTGAGCGGGGAGCCGTACCGCGCGGCCAACATCGGCTGGTGGTACGCGATGGGGGCGACGACCGACGTCACCGTCACTCCGCGCCCGATCTACCACGCCGACGGCCGCAAGTCGCCGGACGCGTACGTGCGCCCGCCGGCGCTGCACGACGAGCTGGTCTCGCGCTTCGGCGCCTTCCCGCTGTTCCAGTACTGGGGGCCGACCGCGTCGCTCCGCTCGACCCAGTGGATGGTCGACGCGACCCGGCATGTGCTGGCGGGCGACGGCTCCGGCCCGCCCGAGCTGACCACGGCGTACCTGCCGCACCTCGACTACGACCTCCAGCGCTTCGGACCGGACTCGCCCGAGGCGCGCCGGGCCGCGTCGGAGCTCGACGTGGTGCTCGCTCCGCTGCTCGACGACGCGGAGGCGCTGGGCGCGTCGGTGATCGTGGTCGCCGAGTACGGGATCGCCGACGCCGACACTCCGGTCGACGTGAACCGGGCGCTCCGCCGCGAGGGCCTGCTCGAGGTCTACGTGCAGGACGGCCGCGAGCAGCTGGACCCGTGGACGTCGCGCGCGTTCGCCGTCGCCGACCACCAGGTCGCGCACGTCTACGTGCAGGACGCGGCGGACCTGCCGCGGGTGCGCTCGATCCTCGAGGGGCTCGACGGCGTCGACGAGGTGCTCGACCGGGAGGCGCAGGCCCGCTACGGCCTCGACCACGAGCGCTCGGGCGAGTTCGTCGTGGTCGCCCGGCCGGGGGCGTGGTTCACCTACTACTACTGGCTCGACGACGACCGCGCGCCCGACTTCGCCCGCGGCGTCGACATCCACCGCAAGCCCGGCTACGACCCGGCCGAGCTCTTCTTCGATCCGGCCGACCCGCTGGTGAAGGCGAAGGCGGCGGGCAACCTCGCCAAGAAGGCGCTGGGGCTGCGCTACGCGATGAACCTGGTGCCGCTGGACGCGTCGCTCGTGCGCGGCACGCACGGGAGGCTGCCGTCCTCATCGGCCGACACCCCGCTCGTGCTGGCCTCGGACGCGGACCTGCTGCCGGCCGGAGCCGCGTCGCTCCCGGCCACCGCGGTGCGCGACCTGGTGCTCGCGGCGCACGGCCCGGCCCTCGCGAAGGAGGCGTCGGCGCTCGCGCGCTGAGGGAGGGGACGCCCGGCGGCCCGTGCGCGGGCCGTCGGGTGCCGGGGGCTCAGCCGGGGTCGCCGCGGTCCGACGCGGGCTCAGGCGAGCTCGCCGCGGTCCGACGCGAGCTCAGGCGAGCTCGCCGCGGACCGCAGCGGGCTCAGGTCCTCGCCGCGGACCCAGCCGGGCGGCCGGGCGGCTCAGCGCGGCACGAGCCCGGTGAACCGCGCCGTCAGCCGCTCGACGGGACCCGCACCGAGGAACCGCCACCACAGCACGGCGGCCGCGCACAGCCCGAGCACGAGGGCGAGAGCGGCGAGCGGAGTGTCGGCGGAGTAGCCGAGGCCCGCCCGCGCGAGCGCCGCGACGAGAGCCACCTGCAGCACGTAGACCGAGAGCGCGAGCGTGCCGATCGCCCGGAGCGGCACCAGCAGCCGCTGGACAGCGGGGGAGCGCGACGTGGTCAGCAGCACCACCGCGACGTAGGCCAGGAGCACGAGCCCGAGGTCGTGCAGGGTGTCCGGGAGGCTGCCGGAGGGCGACTCCACGCCGAGCAGGAGCGCGACCAGCGGCCGCACCGGGTACGCGACGACCGCGACCGCCGCGAGCACCGGCAGCAGCCGGTCGCGCTGCGCGCCGTGCCGCAGCAGCAGGGCTCCGAGGAGGAAGAAGGGGAGCAGGTTGGTCGCGCGGTAGCTCGGCCCGGTGAAGAGCCAGAGGGCGAGCGGAGAGCCGGATGCGGCGGCGGCGACCGCGGCGTTCACGGGACCCGCGGCGAGCGCGAGTACGGCGGCCAGCGCGGCGATCGTCCGGGAGCGGAGGAGCAGCAGCGGCGTGCCGAGCACGAGCAGGACGCCGAGGTACTGCAGCACGATCGCGATCCAGCTGCCCCAGGTCTCGAGCCAGACGCCGAGCGCCACGAGCACCGCGCCGCGGATCGCGTTCCGCAGCAGCACCCGCCCGGGGGAGGCACCGGGCCGCGCGAGCACCAGGGCCGCCGACATCCCCATCACCAGCGCGAACAGCGGCGACGCGAGATCGTTGACGTTCCACGCCAGGAACCCGACGACCCCCGTGCGCGCGCTCGGCACGAGCGGCATCGCGTGCGCGACGAGCATGGCCGCCACCGCCACTCCGCGCAGCACATCGGGGGCGACCAGTCGGTCGTGCCGGAGTCGCGGAGCCGTCGCAGTCATCCCGCGAGAGTAGGCGCGCCCCCGCCGCCGCGCCCCGCGCGAGCGCACCTCGCGCCACCGGCCGCCCGCCGGGCCGTCCGCCGGGCCGTCGGCCGGGGCGCCACCCGCTCCGCCGACGTGCGCTGCTGTCCGCTCCCCTCCGTCGGCCGGGGCCTCCGGCCGCCCGCTCCCAGCCGTCGCTGACCGGCCGCGGCGCCGCCCGCCCCGCCCGCGTGCGCTGCTGTCCGCTCCCCTCCGTCGGTCCGGGCCTCCGGCGGCCCGCGCCCACCCGTCGCCGCCCGGCCGCGGCGCCGCCCGCTCCGCCGACGGGCGCTGCTGTCCGCTCCGCTCCGTCGGCCCGGCCTCCGGCCGCCCGCTCCGATCCGTCGCTGACGGCCCGTTCCGTCCTCCCGCACGGGCCGTTCGTGACGGATCGACGCCCGGCGCCCTCCGGCAGGCCCGCGCTCGCTCCGCATGCGGCGCCCAGTCGCGCCCGGCCCGCTCCGATCCGTCGCGGACGGCCCGTCCTGCGCTCCTCCGCAGGCCGTGAGCGACGGATCAGCGCCCGCCCGCGCCGCCGCCTCGCGCGGATCCCCGCCGCGATGCCCCGTCCGTGCCCTCGGCCTGCTCCGATGCGGCACGAACGGCTCCTTCCGTCCTCCCGAAGCGACCGTTCGCGACCCCTCGGCGCCCGTTCGTCCGTACGCGCGCTCGCGCCGCCGGCTCGCGCGGATCCCCGCCGCGACGTCACGGTCCCGCCGCGGCCTGCTCCGATGCGTCACGAACGGCTCCTTCCGCCCTTCCGAAGCGACCGTTCGTGACCCCACGGTGCCCGCTCGTCCGCACGCCCGCCCGTGCCGCCGCCTCGCGCGGATCCCCGCCGCGACGTCCCGGTCCCGCCTCGGCCTGCTCCGATGCGTCGCGAACGGCTCCTTTCTCCCTCCCGAAGCGACCGTTCGTGACCCTTCGGCGCGCGTTCGTCCGTACGCGCGCCCGCGCCGCCGCCTCGCGCTCGGCGCCGCCGCCTCGCGCTCGGCGCCGCCGCGACGTCCCGGCCGTGCCTCCGGCCTGCTCCGATGCGTCACGAAAGGTCCCTTTCTCCCTCCCGAAGCGACCGATCGTGACCCCTCGACGCCCGCCCGCCCGCGAGCGGCCTGCACTCGGCCCGCACCGAGCACGACCGGGCATGCTGGACGGATGACCGACGCCGCCCCGTCCCCCGACCGCCCGCGCCGTGCCCGCAGCCAGCACGTGCTCATCGTGCTGCGGACCGAGCGCCTCACCGGCCACCTGGTCCGCGTGCACCTCGGCGGCGACGGGCTCAACGCGTTCCTCGCCGAGTCCGACCCCGAGCGCCTCGCCGCGACCGATCGCTACGTGAAGCTCCTGCTCCCGCCGCGCGGCTCCGACCTCCAGCCGCCCTTCGACCTCGATGCGCTCCGGGCGAGCGTCGCCTCCGAGCAGCTGCCCGTGCGCCGCACCTACACCGTCCGCTCGGTCGACCTCGAGCGGCGCTCGATCGCCGTCGACTTCGTCGTGCACGGCGACGAAGGGGTGGCGGGACCGTGGGCGCTCGCCGCGGCTCCCGGTGACCGGATCGCGCTCTCCGCGCCCGGCGGCGCCTGGTCGCCGAGCGCCGACCCCGAGGCCGTGCACCTGCTGCTCGGCGACGACTCCGCTCTGCCGGCGATCGCCTCGGCCCTCGAGGGGATGCCCGCGCACGCGCGCGGCCTCGTCCTGATCGAGGTGGACTCGGCCGCCGACGAGCTCGATCTTCCCGCTCCGGCCGGAGTGGAGGTGCGCTGGCTGCACCGCGGCGGTCTCGAGGCCGGCCGGGCGCTGGTCGCGGCCGTCCGGGCCGAGCGGAGGCCCGAGGGCGTGCTCGAGGTCTTCGCGCACGGCGAGCGCACCGCGATGAAGCAGCTGCGGGCCCTCCTGCAGGACGAGTGGGGCGTGGAGCGCCGGGCGCTCTCGCTCTCGGCCTACTGGGCTCTCGGCCGCGCCGAGGACCGCTTCCAGGCCGAGAAGTGCGAGCCGGTCGGCGCCATCTTCGCCGACTGACGCGGGAGCGCACTCCGTCCGCGCACCTGCGGGAAGGGACCAGGTCACGATCACCACCCGGGACGGCTCGAGCCGCGAGGCTACCGCCCGTGAGCGGGCCGCGGCACTCCCGTTCGGACGGGCCGGAGCAGGAGGGGACGGGTGCGCGCGTCCTGTCCACGCGCTTCACCGACGTCCACTACCTCGACGAGGGACCGAAGGACGGCACTCCGCTCGTGCTCGTGCACGGCTTCCCCGACGTCCCCGCCACCTGGGACGGCGTCCTGGAGCTGCGTCCCCCCGGGCTCCGGGTGGTGCGCCCCTTCCTGCGCGGGGTCGGGCGGACCCGGGTCGTCGACCCCGGGGCGCGGTCCGGGCAGGTGGCCGCGCTGGCCACCGACCTGCTCGATCTCCTCGAGGCGCTCGACCTCGGGCCTGTCGTGCTCGTCGGCCACGACTGGGGAGCACGGAGCGCTCACGCCGTCGCGGCGCTCGCGCCCGAGCGGGTCGGCGCACTGGTCACCCTCGCCACCGCGTACGGACCGTCGAGCGAGCTGAGCGGCGGCGAGGTCCTCGACGACGCCGCCGCGGCCTGGTACCGCTACTGGCTCTGCACGGCCGCGGGAGCGGAGGCGTTCCGGGGCGACCCGGCGCAGCTCGTCCGCTGGGCCTGGCGGGAGTGGTCGCCTCCGGGCTCCCTCCCGCCGGAGGCCCTGGAGGAGGTCCTCGCGGCGACGGCGACCAGCGGCTTCGCCGACACGGTCGTCGACTACTACCGGCACGGCGCCGGGGAGGCGCCCGGCCGGGCCGTGTACCGCGCCGCGCAGGAGGCCCTCGACGCCTGGCCGCGCATCGACGCGGCGACGACCTTCCTCCTCGGGACGGCCGACGGCTGCGAGACGCCCGCCCTCGCACGGGCGAACGGCAGGTACTTCTCCGCAGGCCGCGAGCTGATCGAGCTCGACGGCGTCGGCCACTTCGTGCAGCGCGAGGCCCCCGGGGCGGTCGCGGCCGCGATCCTCCGGCACCTCCGACCGCTCGCCCCTCTCGGGACGTGCTAGAGCGTCTCCGGCCGCGGACGGTCCGTGCCCACCCCGCGGACGCTCCTGCTGGAGGCCGCGAGGAGCGAGGCGACGAGGACGACCGCGGCGCAGCCGAGCAGGGTGCGGTCGAGCCCGACGAGGTCGGCGAGCGGGCCCACGAGCGCCTCCCCGAGCGGCACGGCGAGGAAGGAGCCGACCATGTCGTAGGAGTAGACCCGGGCGAGCGCCTCGCGGGGGACATGGGTCTGCAGCGTCTGGTCCCAGGCGATGGCGAAGATCTCGAGGGCGACTCCGCCGAGGGCGAAGGCGAGGAGGAGGGCGGGCAGCGCCGGGACGGCTTCGAGGGCGGCGACCGGGACGGCCGTCACCGCCACGAGGGCGACCCCCGCCCCGAGCGCACGGCGGGGCCGCCAGCGCAGCGCGATCACGGCCCCGATCACCAGACCGACGGTCTGTGCGGCGATCACGAGGCCCCACGCCGCTCGGCCGAAGGACCGGTCGGCGACGACCGGGCCGAGGACCGTGGTCGCGCCGACGAACGCGGCGTTGACGGCGGTGAACTGCGCCACGACGATCCACACCCAGCGCCGGCTCGTGAACTCCCGCCACCCCTCGCGGAGGTCGGCGAGGACGGAGGCGCCCGGGCCCGAGCGGACCGTCCGCGGCAGCCGCACACGGGAGTAGAGGACCGCGGCCAGGGCGAAGCCCGCGGCGTCGACCGCCAGCCCTCACCCGGGACCCACCAGTGCGACGAGCGCGGCCCCGGCCGAGGCGCCGACGATGCTCCCGGCGTTCAGGCCCAGGCGGAGCAGGGCGTTCGCCGGGCGGAGCTCGCCGACCGGCACCGTCTCGGGGACGAGGGCGGCCGCGGCGGGCAGGCTCATCGCCGCGACGGCGCCGTTGAGCACGCTGAGCACGACCAGGGCCGCGACGGTCGCCGTCCCCGTGATCACCGTCACGGCGACCGCGGCCTGAGTGGCCGCCGCCGCGAGCGAGGTGCCGACGAGGATCACGGAGCGGGGGAGCCGGTCGGCGAGGACGCCGCCGAGCAGCAGGACGGCGACGTTGGCGAGGGAGCGCGCGGCGACGACGAGTCCGAGGTCCGTCGGCGAGCCCGTCAGGTCCAGCACGGCGAAGGCCAGGGCGATCGGAGCGACGGCGTTGCCGAGGACCCCGGTCGTGCGGGCGGCGAGGAGCCAGCGGAAGGGGCCGTGCGCGAGAGGTCCGTGCGCCAGCGGCCCGCGCTCATCGCGGGTCACGGCCGGCGGAGCGGGAACATGGCGGTCGTCATCGACACCGGCGCGGTCCCGGGGGTCCTCGGCGGCCGGGCCGCCGCGTGCAGCAGCGCGGACGCCTCCCCGACGTGCCGCACGACCCGCCGCCAGACCTCGGGGTCGACCCAGAGCTCCGCGTCCGTCGAGAGCTGAGGACCGTCCGCCCGGCTCGACGAGCGCCGCCGGAGCTCCTCGATCAGGGCCTCGAGGTGCAGGTCCCGCTCCTCCTCCGGCCCGACGTCCACTGACGCGGTCACGTCGAAGGGCCTTCCGGAGGCCTCGTGCCGGTACCGCTTCGCCTCGCCGCCTCGCAGGCGCACGGTCTCGACGACGGCCACGAGCCCGGCGCGCTCCAGCACGCGGAAGTGGTAGCTCGCCGTCGCCTGCGACAGCTGCAGCTCGCGGGCGGCCTCCGCGGCGCTCATCGCCGCTCCCGTCACCAGGGACAGCAGGCGGAGGCGGATCGGATGCGCGGTGGCGCGCAGCTCGTCGAGAGAGGACATGCGGCCATGGTGACCGGCGGCTCCCGCACCGTCAAACAGGGCTTTGGGGGTGGGGCGGCGCTCACCGGGCCGCTCCGGTGCACATCGGGCGGCGCTCGCCGGGCCGCTCTGACGAGCGATCCGGAGGGCCCACCGCTCTCCCCAGCGATCAGGGAGCGGGGCCCGGAGTCGTCCTCCGGGCCCCGTCGCTCAGACCTGGGCGGTGCCGCTGTCCTCGACCGGGCCGGACGCGTCCGACTCCTCGGTGATCTCGGTGTCGGTCTCGTCGGCGCGGTCGCGGAGCGCGTCGGCCATCGCGCCGGCGCCCTCGGCTCCGTGGTCGTGCTCGACTTGGTCGATCAGGCCGCCGAGCTTCTCGTCGTTGCTGGCGTCCTCGGCTCCGTCCATCACGGGGCTGTTCTGCTCGTTGTCGCTCATGGCGCTCCTCCTGGGTCGACCGGCCTCTGCGCCGGTGGTCCGACGCTACGCGCGCGGCCCGTGCGGTGCAGGTGATCGACGGGAATCGGCCGGTCCGCTATCGGGGTGCCGAGCGGCGTTCCCGGTCATCCCCGAGTCGAGCGGATATCGCTTTCCACCCTCCGGAGAAGTGAGCGGATATCGCCTGTCGAATGAGCCCCTATCGCTTTCCGGCGAGGTGAACAGTTCTCTCAGAGAAGTGCCCCTCGGAGACCCTCCCTGCTATGATCGGGCGACTTCTGCACCAGGGACCGGGGGGTCGTTCTCGGCGGACGATCGATCATCCACACGCCTGTTATCTCGATCATCACCAGTGAAGGCGCGTATGGCTTCGTATCTCTTCGTCTGCTCCGGCGGCGGGCATCTCAAGGAGATGTTCGCCCTCTCGGGGCTCCTCGGAGTCGACCCGGAGGAGCAGCACTGGGCGACCGTCGACAGCGCCCTCAGCCGCACCCTCCTCGCCGACCGGCGCGTGACCCACCTCGCCGATCCGCCGCCCCGCGCCGTGGTGCCGGTGCTCCGCAACGCGATGATCGGCCGCTCCCTGCTGGCCCGCGGGTCCTTCGACGCCGTCTTCAGCACCGGCGCCAGCCCCGCCCTCTCCTTCCTGCCGCTCGCGGCCTCGCGCGGCATCCCCGCGCACTACATCGAGAGCGCCGCCCGCGTGCTCGGCCCGTCGATGACCGGTCGGATCCTCGCCCGGGTCCCCGCCGTCTCGACCTACACCCAGTACCGCTCCTGGGCCGACGACCGCTGGAGCTTCGGCGGCTCGATCTTCGACACCTACCGCGTCGAGGACGTCGTCCCGCAGCCGATCCGCCGCGCCGTGGTCTCGGTCGGCACGCAGGACGGCTACCCGTTCCCCCGCTTCTTCGCCGCGCTCGCGCCGCTGCTCGAGGGCGTGGAGGTGCTCTGGCAGACCGGAGCGAACGACGTCTCCGGGCTCGGGATCGACGGCCGCCACTCCGTGCCGCACGACGAGCTCAACGCCGCGATGAAGGCGGCCGACGTCGTCATCGCGCACGGGGGAGTGGGCACCGCGCTCAGCGCCATCGAGCAGGGCCGGGTGCCGATCCTGGTTCCGCGCCGCGCCTCGTTCGGCGAGCACGTCGACGACCACCAGGTGCAGATCGCCACGCGCCTGGCCGACTCCGGCCTCGCGGTCACCGTCGACATCGAGGGCCTCTCCCGCGAGACGCTCGAACTCGCCGCGGCGAGGCGGGTCGTCTCCGCCGATTCCGCCGTGCCCTTCGTGGTGCACGAGACGGCCGAGAAGTCCTCGGGCCTCTCCCGCCGACTCTTCCCCTCCTCCCGCTGATCCCCGCCCGAGCGACCAGACGTGATGAGAACGACATCCACGCGTCATCCGCGGCCCGTACACTCTCGAATGGGTTGGGGGGCCGGACGTCACTTCATGTGCGTCGAATTCGGAATGGTCGGCCGACTCGACACTGATGGCGAAAGCTCCGAAGGATTCTCGATATGACTGACACCCCGCGCGGCCTCTCGCGCCGCCTCCTGCTCGCCGCCTCCGCTGTCGGAGCCGCCGCGACCGCCTCCGCTCTCGTAGCGACCCCGGCGCTCGCCGCGCCGAACTACAGCGTGATCCCGAGGCTCCCGGGCGAGGTCTCGCGCCTCGACACCAAGTTCTCGAGGAACGGCAAAAAGCCGTACGAGGTCATCGACGTCAAGATCGGCAACGACCTCACTCAGCTCTTCGTCCCGCACTCGGCGAAGCCGGGATCCGGCTCCCCGGTTCCGGTGGCGTGGTTCTACCACGCCAGTGGCAGCGCCTACACGGCGCTCTACAATGCGTACAACTACTCGGCCGACCCGCTCGTCGATCTGGGCTTCGTCAGCATCTGCCCGAACTTCGGCGGCCCGAGCAACTACACCAACCCCACGGCGCTCGCCGTGCAGACGGCCGCCACGGCCTGGGTGCAGAGCCTCTGGAACGTCCGCGGGAGCTTCCTCCGCTCGAACTCCGGCGGCGGAGCGATGATGTGCTGGGCCTACGCGAAGAAGATGGTGCCGAACATCTACGGGGCGTACCACGCCAGCAGCGTCTTCGACGTCGAGGACCTCGCGGCGCGCGACGACAGCCAGCCGAACCGCGTCCTCGCGGTGTACGGCGGAGACCGGGCGCTGATGCGCGCGACCAACCCCGCCCGGCTGCCGCAGTCCGCCTGGCAGGGCATGCGTCTGCGCGTCAGCGCCGGCACGGCCGACCAGCTCGCTCCTGCCGAGCTGCACGGCGGACGCCTCCGCCGCCTCGCGCTCCCCGTCGCCAAGGAGGCGACGATCGCGTATCACAGCAGCGACGGCTTCAAGGGTGGCCACACCGTCCCGCCCTTCACCAACAAGGACTCGGTCGAGACCTTCCGCCGCTGGCTCCAGGAGGGCCCCGCCTGATCCGCGGCAGGACCGACGCGACCCCTCCTCCCCGGGGGTCGGCGCCAGGGTCGAGCAGTGGAGGAGGAGGGCACGGCATCGCAGGCGTCCCAGCCGCCGAGAGGCGGCTCGCGAGGGCATCGCGATCCTCATCGAGGCCGACGGGACCACTCCCGTGAGCGCCGCACCGCCCGCCCCCTCCTCCACCACTCCGCTCCGACGCCAGAAGGACTCCCTGACGTGATCGACATCCTCCCGCGACGACTCCTCGTCGGCGCGCTCTTCTCGGTCGCCCTGGTGATCGTCCTCGGGATGGGGTACATCTTCTCGACCCGGGAGCCGGCCACCGGCCTCCTGGTGATCGCCGCCGGAGTCGGCGGCATCGTCGGCGCCTACGTGCTGCTGCGGGTCCCCGCGCACTGGCTGCCGGCGATGGCGCTCGCGTTCTTCGCGCTCGTCCCGACGCCGCTCACCCCCTCGACCCTGACGTTCCGCATGACGCTCTGGGCGGTCATCCTCGTGATCTGGGCGATCCGGCGCGGGCTCGCTCCCGAGCTGTGGCGCGCCCCCGTCAAGGCGTGGACCCGCGAGCTCGTGCTCTCCCCGTGGCGGGCCGTGGTGATCCTCGCGTTCATCGCCCTCATGCTCTGGTCGGCCCTGGCGAC
The DNA here is from genome assembly GCF_002930845.1 of Rathayibacter sp. AY1A7. Classification (NCBI taxonomy): domain Bacteria; kingdom Bacillati; phylum Actinomycetota; class Actinomycetes; order Micrococcales; family Microbacteriaceae; genus Rathayibacter; species Rathayibacter sp. AY1A7. Next base: position 46,846 of record NZ_PSTL01000010.1, read on the forward strand.
GGTGCGCAGCTCCTTCGCGAGCGAGGGCGTCTCGTGGATGTTCAGCTTCGCGATCTGCGTGGGCGTGCCGATGCTCGTCTTCGACGCCCAGCGCGAGGCCGTGCTGCTGCGCAAGACGTGGGTGATCCTCTCGGGGCTGCTCGCCCTCTACGCCGCCCTCGAGCTGGTCGCGCAGAGCTCCCCGATCCTCGGTGCCGTCTACGGCGCCCTCGGCTACGAGCAGGACCAGCACTGGTCGCTCTACCGCGCCGAGATCACCTTCGGCCACCCGCTGCTCGCCGGCACCTTCCTCACGGTGGGCGCCGGTCTCGCGTTCGGCTCCTGGCTCCAGGGCTCCCGCAAGTCGGACCTGCTGCTGGGCATCCTGGCCTCGGGCGGCGTCGTCGCGACCGTCTCGCGCGGACCGATGGCGGCCATCGCCGTCGCGGTCGTCGTCGCGCTCGTCGCCGTGGGCTTCCTCAACCCGAACCGCTCGCTGCTCCGGCCCGGCTCGATCCTGATCGCCGGGCTCGTCGCGGGTGTCGGAGTCCTGAACTTCGAGCCCGTCACCGCCCGCAACAACAACCTCGACGCCTCCATCTCGGCCGGCGCCCGCGACCTCGCGGTGACCGTGTCGCTGAAGGCGGCCGAGCTCACGCACTGGCTCGGCTCCGGAGCGGCGACGTCCGGCATCAGCGGCAGGCGGTTCTCGGACGTCGTCATCGAGAACTCGTTCCTGCAGCTGCTGATCAGCGTCGGCATCCCCGGCCTGCTGCTCTTCGTGATCATGGTGGCCGCGATGTTCGGCGCCACGCTCAGCCGTCGCGACGTCGGTCCTGCGGCGGGCCTGCTCGGCTTCATGGTCTGCCTCGCCGGCTACAACGCCATCGACGCGGTCCGCCCCAGCCACCTGCTCCTGGGCTTCCTCGTCATCATCTGCCTCAACCCGGTGCACGTCCCCGACTTCTCGAAGGGCATCCGGATGCGCCAGCCCCTCGGGGCGAGGATCTTCGACGCGCCGATGGCCGTCGGGATGCGGGGCGAGCGATGAGCCGCCTCGCCCGCAGGAACGACTCGTCGCCGGCCGCGCTCGTCGTCCAGCAGTCGCTCGCGCCGCCGGACTCGACCACGCAGTACGTCGACTCGATCGTCGACGGCCTGGCGCCCGGCGTCGAGCTGCTGTTCTTCTCCTGGCGCAGCGCCCTGCTCGCCGACTACGACGTGCTGCACGTGCACTGGCCCGAGCTGATGATCCGCGGCCGCAGCCCGCTGCACCGCTTCCTCCGCCGCCGCGCCCTCGACGTGCTGCTGGTGCGCCTCGCGCTCCAGCGCATCCCGCTCGTGCGGACGGTGCACAACCTGCACCCGCACGAGCTCGGTCCCGCCGCCGAGCGCCGCTCGCTGGCCCGGGTCGACCGCGCGACCGACCTGTTCGTCCGCCTGAACCCGACGACCGTCGCTCCCGGCCGGGCGCCCGCCGTCACCGTGCTGCACGGCCACTACCGCGACCAGTTCGCGCAGCACCCGCTGCCCGAGCGCGAGCACGGCCGCGTCCTCTACTTCGGCATCATCCGCCCGTACAAGGGCGTCGTCGAGCTGATGGACGTGTTCCGCGGCGTGGAGGACGACTCCCTCTCCCTGCACGTGGTCGGCAGCCCCAGCACGGGCCAGCGCGAGCTGGTCGAGGAGCGGGCCGCCCGCGACACCCGGGTGCGCACCACGCTCCGCCGGGTCGACGACGCCGAGATGGTCGACGAGATCGGCCGGGCCGAGCTGATCGTCCTTCCCTACCGCGAGATGCACAACTCCGGCTCGATCCTGGTCGCCCTGTCGCTCGGCCGGCCGATCCTGGTGCCTCGCACGCCCACCAACACGGCCCTGGCCGAGGAGGTCGGCAGCGACTGGGTGATCGAGTACGACGGCGAGCTCACCCCCGAGCTGATCACCGCCGCTCTCGAGCGTACGCGCACCCGGCCGCCGGAGGGGCTCCCCGCCCTCTCCGGTCGGGACTGGGACGTGCTCGGACTCCAGCTCAAGAAGGCCTACGAGGGCGCGATCGCCACCAAGAAGGGCTCGACCCGATGACCGGGACCACGCAGAAGCCGTCACCGAGCCTCAGCCGCTCGGCGAGCCGCGGCGCCGCCGTCACCATCGGCGGGCAGGCGATCCGCATCGCCGTCCAGCTGGGCGGCATCGTCATCCTCGCGCGCCTGCTCTCGCCGGCCGACTACGGCCTGCTCGCGATGGTCACGGCGATCATCGGCATCGGCGAGATCTTCCGCGACTTCGGCCTCTCCTCCGCCGCCATCCAGGCGAAGGAGATCACGCCGGGCCAGAAGAGCAACCTGTTCTGGATGAACTCGGGCATCGGCCTCACCCTCACCCTGGTGGTCATCGCGGCCTCCTGGCCGATCGCCGCCCTCTACGGCGACGACCGGCTCCAGCTGCTGACCGTCGTGCTCTCCTCGACGTTCCTCCTCAACGGAATCTCGACGCAGTTCCGCGCCGACCTCGCCCGTCACCTCCGCTTCGTGAAGATCACCCTGGTCGACATCGTCGCCCAGGTGCTGGGCCTCGTGGTCGGCGTGCTGATGGCGCTCGGCGGCGCCGGCTACTGGGCGCTGGCCGGGAGCCAGATCGTGCAGCCGCTCATCAGCGTGCTGATGCTCGTCTTCATCACGGGCTGGCGTCCCGGCCGCTACCGCCGCGGCGAGGCGATGGGCCACTTCCTCCGCTACGGAGGCGGGGTCTTCGCGACCCAGGCGCTGACCTACGTGAGCAAGAACGTCGACTCCGTCATCATCGGCGCGCGCTTCGGCCCGGTCGACCTCGGCCTCTACAACCGCGCGTTCCAGCTGATGATGCTGCCGCTGCAGCAGTTGAACTCTCCGGTGCAGCGCGTGGCACTGCCCGTGCTGTCCAAGCTGCAGGACGAGCGCGAGCGGTTCCGCACGTTCATCCTCTTCGGCCAGTCGGCGATGCTGACGGCGATGGGCCTCGTGCTCGCCGTCCTCGGCTCCCAGTCCGACTCGGTCATCCGGATCCTGGTGGGGGAGCGCTGGCTCGCCTCGGTCCCGATCTTCCAGATCCTGCTCGTGGCCGGGTTCTTCCAGGCCACGGCGTACTGCTCCAACTGGGTGTTCCTCGCCAAGGGTCTCGTGCGCCAGAGCGTCTGGTACAGCCTGGCGACCCGCCCGCTGATGGTCGTCCTGATCCTGCTCGGCTCCAACTGGGGAGTGACGGGCGTCGCGGTCGCGTACGCCGGCTCGCTCGCCCTCACCTGGCCGACCGCGCTGATCTGGATCGGCCGCACCTCCGATGCCCCCGTCCGCGAGATGTTCACCAACGGCCTCCGCAGCGGCATCACGTTCGGATCGATCACGGTGGGCGCCTACTTCTCCACCGTCTGGATCGCCGCCGACCAGCCCGTCCTCCGCCTCCTCCTGGGCGGCGCCGCCGTCCTGGTCGGGGTCGGGCTCTGGATGCTGATCCTCCCCGCGTTCCGCCGCCAGATCCTCAGCCTCGCCGACCTGCGCCGCCACTTCCGCCGCAGCCGCCCGGCCGCCGCTCCCGCCCCGGCCACGGTCGACGCCACCAGCCCCACCGGTGACAGCGCGCTGGTCGACGGAGCCGTCACGGCCGGCATCCCCGACTCCGAGCGGCCTCCCGCCGCCGTTCCCCCCACCGAAAGAGATCGATGAAACTCAAGCTCGGCGTCGTCAAGTCCTGGAAGAAGGACTTCGTCACGACGACCCGCCTGCCCGCCCGCCGCGACGCGGCGGTGCTCCGCGCCGCCCTCGCGGACCTCCGACCCGAGCCCGAGTCGCACCTGGTGATCGCCGCTCCCGGCAGCGGCAACATCGGCGACCAGGCGATGCTGGAGGCGTTCCTCGAGAACACCACCGGTCCTGTCGTGGTCGTCCAGCGCTACGCCGGCGACGTCGTGATCCCCGAGGAGCAGGCCGACCGGGTCGAGGTCGTCGAGCTCCCGCACCTGGTCTACGGAGTGGGCGACGCGCACGCCGCCGACCTCCGCGCCTACGCCGCGCTGATCCGCCGCGCCCGCTCGGTCTCGGTCGTCGGCGCAGACATGATGGACGGCAAGTACAGCCTCCGCGGCTCGGTCCGCCGCTCCCTGCTCGCGCAGGCGGCCGCCGAGGCAGGGGTGCCCACGCGCATCCTCGGCTTCTCCTGGAACGCGGCGGCCCGCCTCGCCGCCCGCCGCTCCCTGATCGCCGCCTCCCGCGCCGGCGTCGTCCCGATGCTCCGCGATCCGCTCTCGGCGGAGCGCGCCCGGAGCATCGGCGTGCAGCGCGTCGAGGAGGTCACGGACATCGTCTTCTCGGCGCGCACCCGCGACCGCAGCTTCCGCGAGGGGCTGGGACTGCCCGAGGGCGTCCCCTTCGCGCTCGTGAACGCGAGCGCCCTCGTCGCCGGCATGGTCGACCAGGTGCCGGAGTACGAGCGCATCGTCGACCGCCTCCGCGCCGCCGGCGTGCACGTCGTGCTCCTCCCGCACGTCTCCCGCCCCATCGGCGACGACAAGGTGGCCGTCCGCGCGGTCGCCGAGCGCGTGGGATCCGAGGGCGTCACCGTCGTCGACCGCGTGCTCATGCCCGCCGAGATCCGCGGCCTCGCCGAGGACGCCCTGCTGACCGTCACCGGCCGCATGCACCTCGCGATCATGTCGCTCTCGCTCGGCGTCCCCGCGATCACCCTCGCCACCCAGGGCAAGGTCGAGGGCATCATGCGCCTCATCGGCCTGCCGCAGCTGTGCGTCGAGCCGGTCCCCGGCTTCGCCGACCGCGTCCTCCCGGTGATCGACCGCATCCTCGCGGAGCCGGGCGACGGCGGCGTGCGCGCCACCATCGACGCGGCCATGCCCGAGGTGCGCCGCCTCTCGGCGCTCAACACCCGCGGCCTCGGCGCGGAGGTCGTGCGATGAGCGCGGCGCAGGAGAAGGGACCGCGCATGCGGATCATGTTCGTCGTCACGTCGCTGCACGGCGGCGGGGCCGAGTTCGTCGCCCGCACCTGGATGGGCTGGCTCCTCGAGCAGGGCCACCACGTCGACGTCGTCACCACCTCGGTGAAGGGCACGGACGAGTACCTCCCCGAGGGCGCGGTGCTGCACCGCATCGGCGAGGGCAAGGGCCACGTCGGCAAGGCGCGGATGCTCAAGGAGCTGTTCCGCCGCCGCACCCCCGACGTCGCGGTCGCCCTGCAGGGCTACCCGAACATCGTGCTCCTGGCCTCGGCCGAGATGACCGCGAAGGCGGACCGCCCGAAGACCATCGTGAGCGAGCGCAACCTCGTCTCGCTCGGCATCCCGGGCTTCTCGAGGACCCAGAAGGTGCAGCTCGGGCTCGCCAAGACGCTCTACCGCCGCGCCGACCACGTCATCGCGATCTCGCACCCCGTCGCAGGCGAGCTCGTCGCCGGCTTCGGCGTCTCGGGCGAGCGCTGCACCGTCGTGCCGAACCCGGCGACCGCCAAGGTCGACCGCTCCCGCCAGGTCTCGCGCACCCCCGGCACCGCGGCGGGCCTGCAGATCGTGCTGCCCTGCCGCCTCGTCGTCCAGAAGCGCCCCGAGCTCGCGATCCTCGCGGCCGAGGAGCTGGAGCGCCGCGGCATCCCCGCGAAGGTCGTCTCCTTCGGCGGCGGCCCGCTGCTCGGCAGCATGAAGGCGGAGGCGACCGCGCGCGGCGTGGACTTCCAGGACATGGGCTGGGTCGAGGACTGGTTCCACCACTTCGACGAGAACGCCGTCGTGCTGCTCCCGTCGCTGCGCGAGGGCTTCGGCAACGTGCTGGTCGAGGCGGCCGCCGCCGGCGTCCCCTCGGTCGCCGTGTCCGGGGCGCTCGGAGTCGCGGACGCGATCGTCCCCGGCCTGACCGGCGAGCTCGCGCTCACCCCCTCCGCCTCCGACCTCGCCGACGCGCTGATCCGCGCGAGCGAGCTCGAGATCACCGGCATCGACCGCTGGCTCGACCGCTTCTCGCTGGAGTCCAGCGGCCGCGACCTCGAGACGGTGCTCCGCCGGGTCGTGGGGCAGAAGTGACCCTCGTCTCGGTGGTGGTCCCGGCGCACCAGGAGGAGGCGCACCTCGCCTCGGCCCTGGAGCGCCTGCTGCGGCAGACCCACGCCGAGCTCGAGATCCTCGTGGTCGACGACGCCTCGACCGACGGGACCGAGGCGATCGGCCGCGCGTTCGCCGAGGAGCACGAACGGATCCGCTACCTCCGCCAGGACGAGAACCAGGGCGTCGCGGCCGCTCGCGAGCGCGCTGTCGGCCAGGCCGCCGGCGAATGGGTCTGGCTGGTCGACGCCGACGACGAGTGGCCGGAGACCGCGGTCGAGGCCATGCTCACCGCGGGGGAGGCGGGCCGCGCCGACGTGGTGGTCGCCCAGGCGGTCACGGTCGACGCCACCGGATCCACGCCCGTCGGCTCCCTGCGCGGCCCGCTCGCGCTCTCGGGCCGGGGCGCCTTCACCGCGCTCCTGGTCGGGGAGCTGACCGGGCACCTCTGGAACAAGCTGTTCCGCCGCGAGCTGTTCGACGGCATCGACTTCACGCGGATCCGCCAGCACTCGGACCAGGCGCAGGTCGCGCAGCTGCTCGCCGCGGCCGACGAGGTCGTCGTCGTCCCCGACTCCGTCTACGAGTACCGCCTCCGCTCCGGCTCGATCATCCGCTCGGGGGCGAAGCGCGCCGACTCGCTCGCCGGGCTCGCCGCCGTGATCGAGCGGACGGCCCGCGGGCTCGACCCGCGCCTCCTCGACTCGCAGGACTACTCCTACTACCGCGCGCGCTTCTCCCTGCTCTCACGCTTCAAGGACGCCACCTCGGGCGCGCACAGTCCCGAGGAGGCGGACCGGCTCTGGCGGGCCGCGCACGACGAGGCGGGACTCCGGCACCTGGTCGCGCTCGTGCGCCGGCGCGACCTCAAGCGCTCCGTCCTCTTCGGGCTCGCCGCCGCGGCGCCCGCGCTCTACCGAGCGGCGATGAGCGCCGGGAACGGACGCCGGTGACCGTCGTCTCCTCGGTGAGCGGAGAGGCCGGAGTGCGCTTCCCGGCAATCGAGTCCTCGTCACTATTCCGACGAATGTGCGGCGCAGACGGTACACCCTTAGTCTTGATCCTCGGTCGCATTCTGCGACCGAGCCTGCGTCCTTCTCTGAGCCTTGTTCACCTCGGATGGAATTCACGAGCGGTACGACCGGGCACAAGGGGGAGAGAATGAAGCTGCTGAAGCCTGCGGGCGGGGCCCGACGCGAATGGGTGGATTTCGCCAAGGGTGCCGCCATCCTGATGGTCGTGTACTACCACACGTCGTTGTACCTCGGTGACATCGGGGTCGAGAACACTCTCGGCCGCATCAAGGTCGTGTTCGAGCTCTTCCCGATGCCCCTCTTCTTCCTGGTGTCCGGCCTCTTCGGCTCGCGCATCCGCACCTGGAGCTTCCCCGACCTCTGGCGTCGCAGGCTGTACCCGCTGCTCTGGCTCTACGTGGTCTGGTCCGTGATCCGCATGGCCTTCTACCTGGTCGTGCCGCTCGCGAACGGCGGACTCGGCGAGCTCCCCGCGACCGACCCGCTCAACCTGCTCCTGCTGTTCTTCTGGCCCAGCAGCAGCTACTGGTTCATCTACGGCCTCGTCCTCTTCACGCTCGGCGCGTGGCTCCTGCGCAAGGTCGACCACCGTGTGCAGGTCGCCCTCGCCGCGGTGATGGGGACGATGTTCACCACCGGTCTCCTCAACACGACCAACGTGGGCTGGAACCGCATCGGCGCCCTGTTCGTCTTCTTCCTGGTGGGCACGCTCTACTCGAAGAGGATCATCGACTTCGTCGAGCAGAAGGGGAGGCGCGCGTTCCTCTACGTCACTCCGGTCTTCGTCGTGCTGAGCGCGGTGCTCTTCCTCTTCCCGATCCGCTGGGTGCCGTTCCTCGCCCTCGCCGGCCAGATGGCCGCCGTCGCGATGGGCATCCTCGTGTCGCGGGCCCTCTCCCGAGTGCGATTGCTGAACTTCTTCACGATCTGCGGCGAGCGCAGCCTGCACATCTACCTGCTGCACCTCTACTTCATCGTGATCGCCATCACGATCCTGCGGGTGATCCTCCCCGAGGACCGCTCCGAGATCGGCGGCTTCGAGGTGCCGCTGCTGCTGGTCGTGATGGTGCTCGCGGTCGTCCTCTCGCTCTTCGTGACCCGCTACCTCTCGAAGGTCAAGTGGATCTACGTCCCCCCGGCCGCCCTCGGCGGCCCCGGCAAGCGGCGCAAGCCCGTGCCCGTCCCTGCGCGCGGCCCCGGAGTCGTCTCCGATCCCGTCGCGGTCCCGGCCGATGAGCCCGGCACCTCCCCCAGTTACGAGAAGAAGAGAGCGGAGTCCCACGAGTGAAGACGACACGAGCACGCAGAGCCGGAGTCCTGGCGGCCGTCGTGGCCGTCGCCCTCGGGCTGGCCGGCTGCTCCTCGCAGCCCGAGCCCGTCCGCACGCCCGACGGCTTCACGACGGAGAAGGCGATCGAGTACCGCTCGGTCGACGGCGTCTCGCTGAAGGCCGACGCCTGCCTCCCCACCGCGGGCGGCACCGACCGCCCCGCGCTGCTGATGCTGCACGGCGGAGGGTTCGTCGACGGCGCCCGCGACGAGGGCGGGATGACCGAGCTCTGCGAGTACTACGCCGAGCGCGGCTTCGTCTCGGTCTCCGTCGACTACCGCCTCCTCCAGGACAGCCGGTACCCCGGCCAGATCGAGGACGCGCAGGCCGCCGTGGAGTGGCTGCGCGAGCCCGCGCAGGTCACGCGCTTCGGCCTCGACCCCGCCCGCATCGGCGTGATGGGCAGCTCCGCCGGAGCGATCATCGGAGCGACCATGGGCACGCTCGGCGAGGGCTCCCTCACCGAGGGCTCGCGGGTCAAGACGGTCGTCGCCTTCTCGGCGGTGGCCGACATGACCGAGACCGGGATGTCGCTGGGCACGCCGCTGCCCGAGGCGAAGGAGCAGATCCTCTCCTACCTGGACTGCGACGAGATCGACTCGACGACCTGCCCGCAGAGCATCCCCGCGTCGCCGATCACCTCGGTCGACTCCACGGACGCCCCGCAGATCTGGCTGACCTCCGAGGACGAGCTCGTCCCGGTCGAGCAGGCCGACGCGATGCAGGTCGCCCTGCAGGACGCCGGAGTGGCGTCCGAGGTCGGCGTGGACGGCTCCGGCCACCACGGGCTCCAGAACAACACCCCGAACAACAAGAAGGCGATCCTCGCCTTCCTGCAGGCCCACCTCTGATCCACCGCTCCCGCGCGAAACCTCGCGGCCGGTTCCGCGCAACGCGGACGACACATCACGACGCTACAGTCAGACCCCCTGCACTCCGGTGCAGTCGACGAAAGGGACACCACACACCATGACCTTGAACGGACTGTTCGCCGGCATCGGCCGGAGGTGGGTCTACATCGTCGCCTTCGCTCTGCTCGGCGCCGTGGCGGCCCTGGTACTCAACGCCGTCCTCCTCCCGCAGTACAAGGCGGACGCACGCGTGTACGTCGCGGTCTCCTCGTCCGGAGTCCTCTCGACCGCGGACCGGGTCGCGGCCAACAGCGCCGCCTCCCAGGCCACGGTCACCTCCGTCGCCCTCGGCACCTCGGACACCGTCCTGCAGGGCGTCATCGACGGCCTCGGCATCGACGAGCCCATCGAGGAATTCGCCAAGCGCGTGACCGTCCTCGCCGAGCCGGAGTCCGTGGTCATCACGATCTCGGCCACCGACCCCTCGCCCGAGCAGGCCGCGGTCATCGCCAACGCGGTCGCCGCCCAGCTCGACGCGGCCGTGAAGGGGGCCGACCCGACGACCACCACGAACGGCGTCGCCGTCCCGCAGATCCAGCTCCAGGTGCTCAGCCAGGCGCTCCCGCCGGAGCTGCCGGTCACCGGTGGCATCCTCGTCCTGCTCGCGCTCGGCATCCTCGGCGGCGCCGTGGTCGGCGTGGGAGTGGCGATCGTGATGACCGCCCTCGACCGCCGCCTCCGCAGCGGCGACGACGTCCGCTCCGCGATCGACCGGCCGCTGCTGGGCATCGTCCCGGTCAAGGCCACCAAGCTCGACGAGATGCTGAACTCGACCGAGATCCCGGCCCGCTACTCGGCCGTGGCGTTCGAGCTCTCCGCCATCGCGCGCACCCGCTCGTACTCCTCCTTCGCGATCGCCCCGGCGTCCGAGAAGACCCCGCACACCGCCAGCGCGGTGCTGCTCGCCAAGGCGCTGGCCGTGCTCGGCTCGTCCGTCGTGATCGTGGACGGCACCGCCGAGGGCTCGGCTCTCGCTTCCGCCTCGGGCGGACGCCCGGGCCTGCGCGAGGTGCTCGCCGGAGCCGCCTCGCTCGACGACGCGATCATCAAGCGCTCGACCGACCGCGTCGACCTGCTCCCCGCGGGCGGCGCCCAGGCCGGCACGCCGATGCCGACCGACGCCCTCCGTGCGCTGGTCGAGGAGCTCGAGAAGGTCTACGACATCGTCCTGATCGTCACCGGCACCCTCGGCGCGACCGAGCAGTCGCCGACCTTCCGCGGCGTGGCCGACGGCGCCGTCCTCGTCCTGATCGAGGGCAAGGTCGACTCGCCCCAGGCCGCCGCCGACGTGCACTGGATCGAGACCGCCGGCACCCCCGTGGTCGGCGCGGTCGTCCTGGCCCGCCACAAGCTGCAGAAGGCCCCCGCGATCGTCTGATCGCGTCCTCGCACGCTGCGGAAGAGCGCACCCCGGCCCCGGCCGCGGTGCGCTCTTCCGCGTCCGGGGACTGCGCGGTGCCCGGCGGGGGCCCGGCTGCCCTCTCTCCGGGCTCAGCCGGCCCCTCCGACGCCTGGCCGGCACTCCAGCCCCCTCCACCCCTCCGCGAGCCCGCAGAACTCGCGGTACTCGCGCGCGACTCCGCCCACCTCCGCGGACTCGGCAGGAGGCGGCGTCACCGTCCGGGCCCGCGGGCTCTCCGGGGCCTGGCCCACCCGTCCGTCCTTCCCCAGCGTCTCCAGCGCCCGCCGTGGCCTGATCACGTGCTTCACCGGCTCCCGGGAGCCCGCTCACCCCGCGAGCCCCCACAAGTCGCAGTACTCGCGCGCGACTCCGCCCACTTCTGCGTGCTGGAGAGGCGCGGGCGCGTCAGCCGGCCTCCGATCCCGTCCCCGTCCCCGTCCGCTCGGCTCCTCCCGCGGCCCACGGGCGCCGCGCGCCCGCCCGCGCCCTCGCGAGTCCGCGGTAGTCGCGGTCGTCGCGCGCGACTCCGCCGACTCGCGCGTGGTCGGCGGGAGGCGGGCACACGCAGAACCGCCGCCGTCGAGGGGACGACGGCGGCGGTTCTGTGCGCGGGCAGCGGATCAGGTCACGGCGTGCAGGCCACGTTCCCGATCAGGTCCTTCCCGGAGTTGGAGCAGCTCAGCGTGTTGCCGCTGGTGGACCAGTTGGACGGCTGGTGGAGGTAGACCACCGCGTTGCTGGTCTTCAGCGCGAGGTTCCCGCTGATCGTGTTGTCGTTGCCCGAGCCGTCGGCGCGGGTGATCACCTGGTAGCCGTAGGCGGTGGTGCCTGCGGCGGAGTTGCCCGCGGCCAGCCAGCCGTTGCCCGAGACGAGGATCAGCGAGACCACGTCCGAGGCGAGCCGCGATCCGCCGACGACCGTGTTCCCGATGATGTCGCCGTCGAGGGTGCCCTCCTTGGCCTCGATCGGCTCGGCGCCGGTGTCGCTGATCGTGTTGTCCACGACGGCGATGCGGGCCGTGCGGTCCGGGTCGCAGTCGTTGTACTCGCACCAGTTGCGGTCGGAGGTGCCGACGTAGACGCCCTCGCCGTACTTGGCGGAGACGAGGCCGGTGCGGCGGATGGTGCTGCCGACGATCAGGGAGTCGGTGGTCTGGCTGCGGAAGTGGACCGCCTCGTAGCCGATCTCGCTCACCGTCAGGCCGGCCATCTGGACGCCCTTGCTGGCGAGCACCTGGATGCCCTGGAAGGAGCTGCGGACCGAGAAGCCCACGAGGTGCACGTCGCTCACCGTGTTCAGGATGAGCGCGGTACCGCTCGAGGTGGATCCGGAGGTGAGGACCGCGTTGGGCGAGCCGCAGATCCAGATCGAGCCGGGCTGGGCGGCGGTGCCGCGGAGGGCGAACTTGCCGGTGTAGACGCCGTCGGCCAGGCGGATGACGTCGCCGGAGGAGGGGTTGGTCAGGGCCGTGACGAGCTGCGCCGAGGTCGACACCGTCTTGGTGGCGGCGGGGCAGTCGAAGGCCGCGAGCAGCGAGGCGCGGGAGGCGAGGATGTCGGCCGAGGTGGTGGCCGACTCCTTCAGCCGCGAGTCGCGGCCGGCGTCGTCGGTCGCCGTGACGGTGTACGTGTAGGCGCGTCCCGCCTCGGCGGTCTCGTCGCGGTACTGGCGCACCGGGTCGGCGACGGTGCCGACGACCGTGTCGCCGGAGCCGTCCTCGTTCGAGCGGTGCACGTCGTACGAGACGACCCGCGAGCTGAAGGGCGAGTCCCAGGCGACGGTGTAGCCGTCGGTCAGGGGGGAGAGCTCCACGGCGTCGGTCGCGAGGCCGTCCTCGGCGAGGACGAACGCGTCGATGATCAGGTTCTTGTCGGTCGACTGGGAGTTCTTCGTCCCCGTGTAGGAGATGGTCACGGTGTGCGTGCCCTCGGCGAGGTCGGTCGTCTCGTAGACCGGCACCTGGTACTGCGCGGTCGAGCTGTAGCGGTCGACCTTGGTGACGGGTCCGCCGTCGACCGAGACCGCGGCGATGCCGGAGGAGGAGGTCTTCCGGCTGATCCAGCGCCACGACGTGCCGACGAAGGTGAACTTCACCGATCCGGCGGAGGTCAGGTACTTCATCCCGCCGCCGCTGTCGCCGCCCGCCATCGATCTCCACGAGCCGGTGTACTGCAGCGCGGGGTCGGTCTCCTGCACGAGGAGGCTGGTCGCTCCGGAAGGATCGAGCACGGGGCCGTCGTCCTCGCCGCCGCCGGTCTCGTCGGTCGGCTCCTCGGTGGCGGGAGTCGCGCGGGTGATGTCGAACGCGTCGATGACCAGGTTCTTGTCGCTCGCGGAGCTGTTGGCCGTGCCGCTCCAGGCGATCTTGACCGTGTGGACGGTGTCGGCGAGGTCCTTCTTCGTGAACACCGGGACCTGGTACGCCGTGGTCTTCGTGTACCGGTCGACCGAGGTGCTCGCGCCGTCGACCGTGACGGTGGCGATGCCGGCGGAGGCGGTGGTGCGGCTGACCCAGCTGAAGCCGGTGCCGCGGAAGCTGAACGAGACGGAGCCGGTGCTGTTGAGGAACTTGATCCCGCCGCCGCTGTCGCCGCCCGTCATCGTGCGCCACGAGCCGCTGTAGGTCAGCGAGGAGTTCGTCTCCTGGATCCGCGTGCTCTGCCCGGCGCCCGGGTCGAGAGTGGCCGCGGAGGCGGCGGGCGCCGTGAGGGGGGCGACCAGGATGCCGAGAGCGGCGATCAGAGCGGTGGTGAGGGAGAGGCGTGCGCGTCGTCGGCGAGGGCGGGTCGGGTCTGGCGTCGTCTGAGGATTCACGATCGGCTCCGGGTCTTCGAGGGGGCGTCGGGGGCGGTTCGAGGGGGCTGCTCAAGGGGGTGGTGCTGGTCCTCCCGACGCTATAGACGGGCCTTGCGACTGATGGCTGGATGAGACGGATTCAGGTTGTAGTACCCCATTCGGGCGTGGTGGTCGGGCTCATATCAGCGATTCCGCTGAAGGACTGGCGGACCGCCGCGCATGCGTGTATGCGGAACGGTCACACGCGCTGTCGACGACGGATCGGAGGGCGGATGTCGGATCGGGAGGGGACTCCGGGAATGCCCGTCCGCGGAATGGACGAGGGGGAGTGCTGCTCGGTCGAGGAACGGCGACCCTACCCGGCGACTCTGGACACGGCCCCGGGCCGGGCCGCTGGGCGAGAGAATTGACCGGGCGTTCACCGGGCCGACCCCTCGCCGAAACACTGCGATGATGGGCTCTCCACTGGTGATCGCCGTCGCACCCGCGTCGCGGATCACCCGCCGCGGGCGAGCGGCGGTCCCGACGAGAGGGAGGACGCGATGGACACGGCCACGACCGCGACCGGCGACCGCCCGTCCACCCCGCCGTCCCGGGAGCGCCCGAGATGCCCCCGGGTCCGCGCTCGCACCGTGATCGGACGGCTCCTGCTCGTCCCCCTCGTGGTGCTCGCCCTCTTCGGCGCCGGGATCCCGCTCTACGTCACGCCCCCGATCGACCCGATCCCTGAGCAGGCGGACGCGGTCTTCGTGCTGGGCCCCTCCACGAGGGCACGCGTCGAGTTCGCCCGCCGGATCATCACCTCCGGGGCGACGGACACGATGGTGCTCTCGGTCGGCCCCGGCGAGATGAACGCTCCCTACGAGGCCAAGAAGTACAAGAAGTGCAACGAGCCCGGCGGCGACGTCCTCTGCTACTCCGCCGACCCGCTCACGACCCAGGGAGAGGCCCGGCAGCTGCGCGACATGGCCGAGCAGTACGGCTGGGACCACGTCATCGTGATCACCAACGCCTCCCACCTCGTGCGCGCCGAGATGATCATCGAGCGCTGCTACTCCGGCGAGCTCTCGATGGTGCCCTCGGGCGAGCCGATGGGCCTGGACTACCTGGTGAACCAGTACGTCTACCAGACCGGCGCGTTCCTCAAGGCCTTCCTGGTCACCAACGGCTGTTGACGCGAGCACTCCTCCTCGAGCCGCCGAGCCCGCCTGCGCTAGTCTGCCCGGGGCGCCATCGGCCCCGAGCCCCCTCCTGCGGAGCCCGGCCGGCCCGGCCCACGACGGCAGCGCGGCAGGAGGATCGACCGGGGAGACCCGCGACGCTCCCCGCTCCGCACCGGTCACCCCCACGCGAACCCCTCCGAAAGGCCCGCCCGTGACACCTGCCCGATCGATCTTCGCCGTCGGCCGCGGCCAGTACGAGAACATCGGCGACATCATCCTGCGTCGCCAGCTCCTCGACTGGCTCCGCGAGTCGGGTCCGCTCCACGTCTACGTGGGCCACTCGCCGTGGGGCTACGACGACGGCCTGCGCCTGGGCCCGGACGACACGGTGTACCGCTCGCTCCTGCGCTGGTACGCGGCGCTCGCCCGCGAGGCCCTCGCCGGCCGGGCGAACTCGGTGTTCAAGCCGGGAGAGATCCAGCTGACCCTGATCGGGATGAAGGAGCACCTCGTGATGCTCCCGGGCATCGCCCTCGTGCGCCTCGGCGGCGGCCGCGTGATCCGCGCCGGCGTGGGCACCCGCAACTTCGCCCCGCTGCCCCGCGCGATCATGTGGCCCTCGATGGCGCTCTCGAGCTACACCCGCTGGCGCGACGACAAGACGGCCGGCTACATGCGCGTCGGCGCCGCCATGCCCGACCTCGGCTACGGCGAGGGCTCGAGCGACGCGGAGCTGACCGCGTTCGCCGCGCAGCCCGACGAGGAGCGGCGCGGTCTGGTCCTCTCCCTCCGCGAGGACCACGAGGTGGACGCCCGCCCCTATCCCGAGCAGGAGTGGCTGGCCGCGATCAAGGGCTTCGCCGAGCGCGAGGACCTCGACATCGTCGTCGTCACGCAGGTCGCCGTCGACGCCGAGCGCTCCCGCCGTCTCGCCGCCGACCTCGACGCGGACATCCTCGACTGGGATCCGGCGCACACCCACGACGAGCACGAGATCCTGCTGCGCGAGCTCTACCGCACGGCCCGCGTCGCGATGAGCGACCGGCTGCACGTGATCATCATGGCGTTCACCGAGGGCGCGGCCCCGGTGAGCCTGCAGATGGACGGATCGACGAAGGCCTCGCGCCACTTCGAGACCATCGGGATCCACGACGTCACGGTCGACATGTCCCGGACGACCCCGGCCGCCGGCGTCGAGACCTTCTCCGCCGTCGTCGCCCGCCGGAGCGAGCTGCTCGAGAAGCTGCTCGTCGCCCGCGGGCGCCTCCGCGGCGTCCGCGACGACATCCAGGCGCTGCTCGCCGTGCCGCCCCGCAGCCGCCCGGCCGCCGCGGCAGCCCCTGCCGGCCCGAAGACGCGGGTGTACCACGTCGGCCGCAGCGGAGAGGTCCCCGGAGGCATGACGCAGGTCGTCAACGGATACCTGCGCTGGCCGTTCGAGCGCTCGGACGTCCGGGTGATCTCCTCCCGCACCGCTCCGGGCGAGCACGTCGCCGCGGCCCGCCTGGCCGCCGGCGCCGCCGCCCGCATCGTCGCGATCGCGCGCCGCGAGCCCGGCGCCGTGATCGTCGTCCACCTCTCGGAGCGCGGCTCGTTCCTCCGCGAGGGGTCCCTCCTCCGCCTCGCGCACCGCCTGGGCCTGCGCACGGTCGCCCACCTGCACGGCAGCGAGTTCGCCGCCTTCACCGCCGCGCACCCGCGCCTGGTGAAGGACGTGCTGCGCAGCGCGGACGAGATCATCTCGCTCTCGGAGGAGACCTCGGCGATCTGCCGCCGCTACGTCCCCGCCGAGCGCGTGCACCTCGTGCCCAACGCGCTCGAGCAGGGCACCCCGCGCGAGAAGACCCGCACCGTCGTCTTCGGCGGCGTCGTCAGCCACCGCAAGGGCGTCGACGTGCTGCAGAAGGCGTGGGCGCAGGTCGAGGGCAAGGAGGGCTGGCGCCTGCTGGTCGCCGGTCCGATCCGCGAGCCGGAGGTCGTCGACCGCGGCGTCCCGGGGATCGAGTTCCTCGGCTCGCTCGAGAACGCCCGCCTGCTCGCCCTGCTCGACGAGGCGTCCATCGCCGTCCTGCCCTCGCGCGACGAGGCGATGCCGATCTTCATCCTCGAGGCACTCGCCCGCGACGCGGCCGTCGTCTCGACCGCGGTCGGCGGCATCCCCGAGGTCCTCGGCGACGGCTGCGGCCGCGTGGTCGCGCCCGGAGACGTGGAGGGCCTCGCCGCCGCGCTGACCGAGCTCATCACCGACGAGGACGCCCGGGCCGAGGTCGTCGAGAAGGCCGGGGCGCGCTTCCGTGAGCGCTTCTCCGCCGACGCCGTGTTCCCGCGGGTGGAGGAGGTCTGGCTCGGCTGAGCCGCCTGCGACTTCGCCCCGGATCGCGCCCCCGGCCCCGCTCCGGGCCTGGGCGGAGCCGCGGGAGCGTAAAATCGCTGGAGTCCGCGTCGCCGTGCCGTCGCGCGCCCAGCCGTCCGCTCCCGGACGCCTTCTCCCTCCATCCCAGAGAGGCTCGACCGTGGCCATCGCCGCCGACTCCGACCGCCGCCTGTGGACCCTGCCCCTCGCGCGCGCCGTGATCGCGGCGGTCGCCGGCTGCGTCGTCACCTTCTCGCCCGACCACGGGCCCGCCTTCGGCCTCGCCGTCTTCGGCGGCTTCGCGATCGCGACCGGCGCCGTCTCGCTCGCCCTCGGGCTCCGCAGCTGGAGCGGCCGGGCCCGCCCGCTCGCCCTCGGCTCCGCGGTGCTCACCCTGGTCGCCGGAGTCGCGGCGCTCGTCGCGCTCCCGGTCGCCAACCTGCTCTCCTTCGTCGCCCTCGTCGCCGGCTGGGCGCTGCTCTCCGGCTTCCTCGAGTTCTCGAGCGGCCGCCGCGGTCAGGGCCTCGCCGCCCGCGACTCCGTGATCGTCGGCGTCGGCACGATGCTGCTCGGCGCCGCCTTCGGACTCCTCCCGCCCCACCCCGTCGTCACCGTCGGCCTCCTCGGCGCCTACGCCGTGATGGTCGCCGTCTTCCTCGCCATCGCGGCGTTCTCGCTCAAATGGGCCGCCGGCGCCGACGCAGCCACCGGACACGATCCCGTCGCCCCCACGACACCGACCTCCGGAGGAGACCGATGACCGCCGAAGGCCAGCAGCCCGACCCCGCCTCTCCCGCCGACCGCGCCTCGGCGGCCGACTCCGCCCCGGCGCGCGACCCCGGCGAGTTCACGCCCCGCACGTTCCAGCCGACCCGCAAGGACCGCCTGCGCCCGCTCGAGCTCATCGGCTTCTCCGCGGTGATGGCGGCCTTCGTCGGCCTGGTCGTCATGCTCTCGACCCGCGAGCCGGTCGTCGCGCTCATCTCGTTCGGCGTCGCCTTCATCGTCGTGCTCGTCGCGATCGCCATGTTCTCGCTGACCTTCAAGCCGGACGAGGCCGAGATCGCGGACATCGACGAGCAGGACTCCGCACACTAGGCGAGGGACGGCTCCGCCGCTCCCAGTCGGCCGGGAGCACGCCGCGCGGGCGGATAGTCCCTTCCGCCGCGCATGCTGATGGAGCAGCCCGGAGGGCGTCTCGAGATCCCGCCTGCGCATGCGGGCGCCGCTTCCGCGTCGGTGGTCGCGCGTAGCGTGCGGAGGGTGGCGGAGGCGATCGGGCGGTGGTGGCAGCGGCGGCGGTTCTCGCGCGGCGCCGACGTCCCCTACGCGGTCGGCACCTACCGGGAGGCGTGGGCGTCCTACCCCGTCCTGGTGCGGCAGTACCGGCCCGAGTACAACGAGGGCATCGTGCTCAGCCAGATCCCGCCCGCGGCCGACGTGTACCTGTGCTGGCTCTGCGACGCCGGGCATGTCTTCGTCGCCACCCCCGAGGAGCAACGCCACCGTCCCGGCCGGGAGCGGCGCCGCTCCTCCTGGTGCCCCGACTGCGCCGAGCTCGCCTCGCCGCGCCTGCCCCGGGCCGCGCCGATGATCGGCGGTCGGCTCGCCGAAGTGCTCGCGCCGACGTCCGCCCCCGGCGACGGCTCCTTCGTCCTCCTGGCGCCGCCCGCCGTGATCGCGCGGGGGCTCCCGACGTCCGCGTCGCCCACCGGCCGCGGGTCCGCGTCACCCGCCGACCCGAGCGGATCCGCGCCCGCCGCGTCGTCGACTCCTCCGTCCGCTCGATCCACCCCTCCAGCTGCCGCCGCTCGGTCCGCGCTCCCGACCCCGGCCCGCGCGCGTGTGCCCGAAGACGCCGGACCTCCCCGTCGGCGAGCCCTTCGCCAGCCGGTGCGCGCCTCCTCCCGCCTCCGCCGTCGAGGCGCGGCTCCGGGCACTCCTCGCCGAGCGGCTCGTCTTCGATCCGGCGCACACGGCGGTGCGTCTGAAGCGGCCGTTCTTCGAGCACTGCGAGGCGTGGCCCGACCTGGTGCTCGGCGAGCTGCGCGTCGCGATCGAGTACGACTCCACCGGCCGTCACGGACTCGAGCACGTCGGGCACCGCGAGGAGGCCGACCGGCGGAAGGACCGCGCGCTCCGCTCCGCCGGGTGGGAGGTGGTGCGCATCCGCACGGGGAAGCTGCTGCCGCTCGGCCCCCACGACCTGGTCGCCACGGGAGTCACGGCCGCGCTGGCGGACCGTCTGGTCGACCGGCTCCGCGATGTCCGTGGTCCGCTGCTCGTCGACGCCTGGGGGCGCTGAGCGCGTCGTGCGGCGGCTGCGGGACGGTCCTCCGGGATCCGTCCCCGTGGCGCCCTCCCCGTCGCTCCGTCCCGGTGTCCGGCTCGGCGGAGCGGGACCCGCGGATGCAGTGCCGGCGAGTGGGAACCGTCGAGTGGGAACCGGCGAGTCGCAGCCGCCCGCTCGCAGCCGGCGCGTCAGAGCCGCAGGGCCAGCGCCTCGCTGCGCCAGCGGCGGTGCAGGGCCCAGGGGTCGGGCTCCCCGGCGCGCACGGTCTCGATGTGGGCGTCGAGCACGGGGCTGCGCGCGAACCACTCGGTGCGCTCCAGGCGCTCGTCGGCGAACTGGGCGTGCCGATGCTGCTCGAGTGCTCGCCCGCCGCGCTCGAACGCGAGGAGCTCCTCGTGCCGGAGCCGGTGGAGGCGCTGCCGGGGATTGCCGCTGGTGCCGATCTTGATCCGCTCGCCGAAGCGGATGTAGTAGACGACGTCGACCCGGGGCGGCGGCAGCTCGCCGTCGGGAGCGTCGCCGAGCCGCCACTCGCAGGCGGCGCAGAGCCAGGCGGAGGGGAGCCGGACGCCCAGGCGGGACCCGCACGCCGCGCACGGCGAGGGCAGGACGTCGATCACGCCGTCCTCGCGGGCGACCCAGTCGTGCGCGAGCCCGAGGTGCGCCGCGCAGAGCGCGAGGGGGGCGCCCGTCTCGGCCGAGGAGGCGCACCCTCCGATCGCGCACGCTGACATGCCGCCGACGCTAGGTGCGACCCCCGACATCGCGCCGCCGTCGACCGCGCCGCCGCGAGCACGCAGGAGTCGGAGTGCTCGCTCTCGAGGACGGCGGCACCCGCGCGCTCGCTGCCCGGCGGATCAGCTCAGGCGGTCGACCAGCGACGAGGCGAGGCCCGTGTAGCCGCCCGGCGTCAGCGCCAGCAGGCGCTCCTTCGCCGCGTCGCCGATGTCGAGACCCTGCACGAAGACGGCGAGGTCGTCGGCACCGAGGCGCTTGCCGCGGGTCAGGTCCTTCAGCAGCGCGTACGGGTCGGTGATCGAGGAGCGGCCGGCCGCCACCTCTGCGCGGATCACCGTCTGGATCGCCTCGGCCAGCACCTCCCAGTTGCCGTCGAGGTCGGCGGCGAGGGCGGTCGGGTCGAGGTCGATCTCGAGCAGGCCGCGGGCGATGTTGTCGAGGGCGAGGAGGGAGTGGCCGAACGCGACGCCGATGTTGCGCTGCGTGGTCGAGTCGGTGAGGTCGCGCTGGAGGCGCGAGGTGACCAGGGTCTGCGCGAGCGAGTCGAGCAGGGCGCTGGAGAGCTCGAGGTTCGCCTCGGCGTTCTCGAAGCGGATCGGGTTGATCTTGTGCGGCATCGTGGACGAGCCGGTCGCCCCGGCCTGGGGGATCTGCCGGAAGTAGCCGAGCGAGATGTAGGTCCAGACATCGGTGCAGATGTTGTGCAGGATGCGGTTCGCGTGCGCGGCCCTGCCGTAGAGCTCGGCCTGCCAGTCGTGCGACTCGATCTGGGTGGTCAGCGGGTTGAAGACGAGGCCGAGGGAGGTGACGAACTCCTCCGCGAGGGCGGGCCAGTCGGTGCCGGGGTCGGCGGCGAGGTGCGCGGCGAACGTGCCCGTCGCTCCGCTGAACTTGCCCAGGTACTCCGTCGCCTCGATCTGCGCGACGACCCGCTCGAGCCGGTACGCGTAGACGGCGAACTCCTTGCCCATCGTGGTCGGGGTCGCGGGCTGGCCGTGAGTGCGGCTGAGCATCGACTCGTCGCGGTAGCGGACGGCCAGATCCCGGAGCGACGCGACGACCGAGCGCAGCTTCGGCAGCCAGATCTCGCCGACGGCCTGGCGGACCACGATCGCGTAGGAGAGGTTGTTGATGTCCTCGCTGGTGGCGGCGAAGTGGGTGAGCTCGGCGATGCGCTGCAGGCCCAGCTCCTCGAGCCACTGGCGGACGAGGTACTCCACGGCCTTCACGTCGTGGCGGGTGCGGGCCTCGAGGGTCGCCAGCTCGTCGATCTCGGGCTGGCCGAAGTCGCGGGCGCGGCGGCGCAGCTCCTCGGCGGTCGCCGCGTCGACGGGCTCGGAGCCGAAGAGGCGGCGGTCGGTCAGCGCCAGCAGCCACTCGACCTCGACGTGCACCCGCGCGCGGTTCAGCCCCGCCTCCGAGAGGTACTCGCCGAGCGACGAGACGGCACCGCTGTAGCGGCCGTCGAGGGGGCTCAGCGGCTGGGTGGGGAGCGAGGTCATGCGGTGGTGCCTTCCGGTTCTCAGGTGTCCTGCGCGAGGGCGGCGCGCGCGTCGGTGGAGTCGGGGCGGACCGAGCGGTTGCCGCGCAGTCCTGGTTCGATCTGGGCGAAGAGGGCCCGGCAGGCGCGCTCGATGAGCGCGAGCACCGAGTCGAACGCCGCCGCATCGGAATAGTAGGGGTCGGGGACGTCGCCCTGCGGGGAGAGGCCGGGCTCGAAGTCGAGCAGGCGGCGGATCTTCTGCCGGTCGACCTCGGTGCGCGCCCAGGAGCGCAGCGCGCGCTCGTGCCCGTGGTCGAGCGCGACGACCAGGTCGAACTCGGCGAAGCGGGACGGGTCGAAGAGCTGGGCGCGGTGGCGGCCCCCGTCGAAGCCGTGCCGCTCCAGCGCCGCGAGGGCGCGGCTGTCGGCGTGCTCGCCGAGGTGCCACTCGCCGGTGCCGGCCGAGCTGATCTCGATCGCGGAGCCGAGCCCCGCCTGCTCCGCCAGGGAGCGCAGCACCACCTCGGCCATCGGCGACCGGCAGATGTTGCCGGTGCAGACGAAGCACACGGCGAAGGCCGAGGGCGCAGGGGAGTCGGGGGTCACCCGCCCATCATGGCGCACCGCGGCTCCTCCACAGCAGGCCGATCGCGGCCGCCGTCCACCGATGGCGCGCGCGGCCTCCCGGGCGGCGGCGGCGCGGCCGATGCTGGCTGCCGAGCCCGCGGTGTCAGTCCTGACGGCGGCGGAGGAAGGGGCGCAGGAGGAGGCCGATGAACCAGTTCACCAGGGCGAGCACGAGGGCGCCGAGCACGCCCCACCAGAAGCCGTCCACGACGAGGCCGAAGCCGAAGAGGCCGCTGATCCAGGCGGTCAGGAGCAGCAGGAGGCCGTTGACGAGGAACGAGACCAGGCCGAGCGTCAGCACGTACAGGGGGAACGCGACCACCCGCACCACCCCGCCGACGACGGCGTTGACGACGCCGAAGATCACCGCCACCAGCAGGTACGTGAGGACCGCCGCGGCGGGTCCCTCCTCGTACGGGTCCACGCGCACGCCCGCCACGACCAGGGTCGTGAGCCAGATCGCGACGGCGTTGGTCAGGAGGCCGAGGAGGAGTCTGCTCATGCCTCCACTATCCCCGCAGGCGGGGCGCGCCGCGAGCCGGGGCTCAGGTGAGGGGCCCGCCGATGGTCGGCTCGGGCGCAGGAGTGCAGAGGCGGGGGTCGTCGGCGCAGGTCCGCGGAGGGAGCACCGCGGTGGGCTCGGGCTGCGGCAGGGGCTCCGCCGTCGGCTGCGGGGCCTCGGTCGGCTCGGGGGCGGGCGCGGGTGCCGGCTCCGGAGCCGGGGGATCGGGCGTCGGCTCCTGGGTGGGCGCGGGCGCCGTGGTCGGCCGGGGAGCTGCGGGAGGCGCGGGGCGCGGGGGAGGAGCGAATCCGCTGCCCGGCTCCGGGACGAGCGGCTCGCGGGCCTCGATCACGGCGACGGCCAGCGGAGCGACCGCGGCTCCCGAGGCGAGGGCGCTCCGGAGCTGCTCGACCGCGTCGGTCAGCACCGCCCGCCGGGACGTCGATCCGCGACCGGAGGCGAGGGTCGACGTGGCGAGGCCGAGCACGCGCTCGGCCAGCGCCGTCCGCTGCTCCCCGGCCGCGGTCGTCGCGGTGGTGATGGCGTCGGCCGAGACTCCCTCGAGCGCTGCGTTCAGGGATCCGATCGCCACCAGCAGATCGGTGCGGGCCGCGCCCGCGACGGTGCCGTCGGTCGCGGTGAGGAGCGCGAGCGAGTCGTTCCGCAGCGCGAGGCCGGCCTCGCGCGCGGCGGTGTAGGCCGGGGGAGCGGCGACGTCGATGGACGTCTCCCGGAGAGTCGGGGTCGCCTGCGTGCCCTCCGCGGAGGGCGTGCATCCGGTGAGCGCGCCGGCGGCGACGAGCAGGGCGATCGCGGCCGTGGCGCCCCGGAGGAGCGGGCGCGCACCCCCGCGCCGCTCGGCTCGCCCTCGACTCCGCATCACTGCACCCTAATCGGGGGACGGCCGCCGTGGGCGCCGGTCAGCGGGGCGGTTCGCGCATCCGAGACCCGGGTCGGCCGCACCTCCGGGCCGCACCGGCGGCGCTCGACCGGTGGGAAGGGGGCCCGGCGCACGCCCGTCGAGGGCGGGGGACGGCGCGCGCGGAACGGCGGGGCGCCCGCCGCCGCGCCGCCTAGCATGGGGCGTGTGACCGACCAGCAGGAGCCTCCCGTCCGCCTCCGCCCCGAGATCCTGGCGCTCCCCGCCTACAAGCAGGGCCGCGCGGCCGCCGCCGACGCCTTCAAGCTCTCCTCCAACGAGAACCCGTTCGACCCGCTGCCCTCCGTGCTCGCGCGGGTCCGCGAGGTGGACGACTTCAACCGGTACCCGGACGCGGCGGCGACCGCCCTGCGCACAGCGCTCGCCGCGGAGTACGGCGTCCCGATCGAGGAGGTGATCGTCGGAGCCGGCTCCGTCGCGGTCATCGCCCAGCTCATCACCGCGGCGGCGGGCCCGGGCGACGAGGTCGTCTACGCCTGGCGCTCGTTCGAGGCGTACCCCTCGCTCGTCACGACGGCGGGCGCCACCAGCGTGCGCGTGCCACTCCGCGCCGACGACACCCACGACCTCGACGCCATGGCGCGGGCCGTCACCGAGCGCACCCGCCTGCTGATCGTCTGCAGCCCCAACAACCCCACCGGCACCGTCGCCACCGCCGACGACGTCGAGGCGCTCCTCGAGCGCGTCCCGGGAGACGTCCTCGTGCTCCTCGACGAGGCGTACGCCGAGTTCGTCGACGACGAGCGGGCCGTGGACGGCACCCGCCTGCTCGGCCGCTACCCGAACCTCGTGATCGCCCGCACCTTCTCCAAGGCGTACGGCCTCGCCGGCCTCCGCGTCGGCTACGCGATCGGCCACGCGCGGATCCTCGACGCCGCCCGCTCCACCGCCATCCCGCTCTCGGTCACCCGGTTCGCCGAGACCGCGGCGGTCGCCTCCCTCGAGCACCGCGAGGAGCTCCTCGAGCGCGTCCACCGCATCACCCGCCTCCGCGACGACCTCTGGCGGGCGCTGCTCGACCAGGGCTGGACGATCCCGGAGTCGCAGGCGAACTTCCTCTGGTTCGACACCCGCGAGGACACGGCGCGGGCGGCCGAGGTCTTCGAGCGCGCGGGAGTCGTGGTCCGCGCGTTCCCGCCGGAGGGGATCCGCGTCTCCGTCGGCGAGGCGCGCTCTGTCGACAAGCTCCTCAGCGCGGCGGCCGAGATTGTGGCTTCCCTCCCCGAGGGCCACCCCGCGAGACGGATAGGTTAGTCGGGTGGTAGCCACCAGCACGGAGTCGCCGACTGTCCAGTTCCTCTCCGCGGACGGGCGGTTCTCGCCGACCCGCGCGGCCGAGCAGTACGCCTCCTACCTCGACGGGGTGGACGAGGCGCAGCACCGCTCCTTCTACCGCGAGATGGCGGTGGTCCGCCGCTTCGACACCGAGGCCGCGAACCTGCAGCGCCAGGGCCAGCTCGGACTGTGGGTCCCGAGCCACGGCCAGGAGGCGGCGCAGGTCGGCTCCGCGTTCGCGATGCGCCCGCAGGACCACGTGTTCCCCTCCTACCGCGAGCACGTCGTCGGCAAGATCCGCGGCATCGACCTGCTCGGCGTCCTCGCGCTCCTGCGCGGCACGACGCACGGCGGCTGGGACCCGACCGACCCGACGAACGGGAACTTCCACCTCTACACGCTGGTGCTGGGCTCCCAGGCCCTGCACGCGACCGGCTACGCGATGGGCCTCACCCTCGACGGAGCGACCGGCACGGGCGACCCCGAGAAGGACGCGGCCGTCGTCGTGTACTTCGGCGACGGCGCCTCCAGCCAGGGCGACGTCAGCGAGGCGATGGTCTTCGCCGCGAGCTACCAGGCTCCCGAGGTCTTCTTCCTCCAGAACAACCACTACGCGATCTCGGTCCCCGTGGCCACGCAGTCGCGCAGCCCCCTCTACCTCCGCTCCTCCGGCTTCGGCATCCCCGGCGTGCAGATCGACGGCAACGACGTGCTCGCGAGCTACGCGGTCACCGCCAAGCACCTGCAGGACGCGCGCTCCGGCGGCGGTCCCCAGTTCATCGAGGCGCTGACCTACCGGATCGGCGCGCACACCTCGAGCGACGACCCGACGAAGTACCGCACCGACGACGAGCTCGCCTCGTGGGTCGCGAAGGATCCGATCACCCGCTTCGCCGCGTTCCTGCGGAGCGAGGGCGTGGAGCAGTCCTTCTTCGACGAGGTCGACGAGGAGGCGAAGGACTTCGCGTCCGACATCCGCCGCCGCCTCCTCGCCCTCGAGGTCCCGCCCACGGGCGTCATGTTCGACCACGTCTACTCGGAGCCGCACGTGCTCGTCGAGGAGCAGAAGGCGTGGCTGCAGCGCTACGAAGAATCGTTCGGAGGCGAGTGATGACGATCGACACCAGCACGACGGCCGCGCAGCCGCCCCTCACCGGGTCGCAGCTCGAGTCCATGTCCATGGCCAAGGCGCTCAACGCCGGCCTCCGCCGCGCGATGACGCAGGACGACCGCGTCCTCCTGATGGGCGAGGACATCGGCCCCCTGGGCGGCGTCTTCCGCATCACCGAGGGCCTGCACGCCGAGTTCGGGGCGAAGCGCGTGCTCGACACGCCGCTCGCCGAGTCCGGCATCGTCGGCACCGCGATCGGGCTCGCGATGCGCGGCTTCCGCCCGGTCTGCGAGATCCAGTTCGACGGGTTCATCTACCCGGCGTTCGACCAGATCACCTCGCAGCTGGCCAAGATGACCAACCGCCACGAGGGTGCGATCACCATGCCCGTCGTCATCCGCGTGCCCTACGGCGGGCACATCGGAGCGGTCGAGCACCACCAGGAGAGCAACGAGGCGTACTTCGCGCACACCGCGGGCCTGCGCGCGGTCAGCCCGTCGACTCCCAACGACGCCTACTGGATGATCCAGGAGGCCATCGCCTCGGACGACCCCGTCATGTTCTTCGAGCCCAAGAGCCGCTACTGGCCCAAGGGCGACGTCGACCTCAGCGGGTCCGCCGCGCCGCTGCACGCCAGCCGCGTCGTCCGCCAGGGCACCGAGGTCACGCTGGTCGGCTGGGGCCCGATGGTCGCCGTCCTCCTCCAGGCCGCCGAGCTCGCGGGCGAGGAGGGCACGAGCGTCGAGGTCGTCGACCTGCGCTCGCTCTCCCCGATCGACTGGGAGCCGCTGCTCGCGTCGGTCCGCAGGACCGGTCGGCTCGTCGTCGCGCAGGAGGCGTCCGCGAACGTGAGCCTCGGCTCCGAGATCGCGGCGACCGTCACCGAGCGCGCCTTCTTCTCGCTGGAGGCGCCGGTCCTCCGGGTCGCCGGCTTCGACACCCCCTTCCCGCCCGCCAAGGTCGAGAAGCTCTTCCTCCCCGACGTCGACCGCGTGCTCGAGGCCGTCGACCGCTCGCTCGCGTACTGACGCGCGCGACATCCGCCCGCACGAGCCCACAGGAGTCCCCCCGATGACAGAGCAGTTCCTCCTCCCCGACGTCGGCGAGGGCCTCACCGAGGCCGAGATCGTGGCCTGGAAGGTCAAGGTCGGCGACGAGGTGGCCGTCAACCAGGTCCTCGTCGAGATCGAGACCGCCAAGTCGCTCGTCGAGCTCCCCTCGCCGTTCAGCGGCACCGTGGTCGACGTGCTCGTCGACCACGGTGCCGCTGAACGGCGAGGGCTCCGGAGCCGCGCTCGTCGGCTACGGCACCGCCGGCGGACACGTCCAGACCCGCCGCCGCCGACCGGGCGCCACCGCCCCGGCCGCCGCGCCCGCCGCCCGCCCGACGGCCCCGGCCCGGCCCGCCTCCGTGCCGGCCGCCGCCGCGCTCCCCGTCATCGCGAAGCCGCCGATCCGCAAGCTCGCGAAGGACCTCGACGTCGACCTCCTCGAGGTGCAGGCCACCGGCCTCGCCGGCGAGGTCACCCGCGACGACGTCATCCGCCACGCCTCCCAGGCCAGCGTCTTCCGCAACATCCAGACCCCCGCCTGGGGCGACGACCGCGAGGAGCGCATCCCCGTGCGCGGCGTCCGCAAGGCGATCGCCGCCGCGATGTCGACGAGCGCGTTCACCGCGCCCCACGTCAGCGTCTTCGTCGACGTCGACGCGACCCGCACCATGGAGTTCGTCAAGCGCCTCAAGAACTCGCCCGACTTCGCCGGCGTCAAGGTCTCGCCGCTGCTCATCATGGCCAAGGCCATCATCTGGGCCGTCCGCCGCAACCCCACCGTCAACTCCGCCTGGACCGACACCGAGATCGTCGTCCGCCACTACGTCAACCTCGGCATCGCCGCGGCCACCCCGCGCGGACTGCTCGTCCCCAACGTCAAGGACGCCCAGTCGATGAGCCTCCTCGAACTGGCGCAGGCCCTCGAGAAGCTCACCCTCGACGCCCGCGACGGCAAGACCACCGCCGCCGACATGCAGAACGGCACCATCACCATCACCAACATCGGCGTGTTCGGGATGGACACGGGCACCCCCATCCTCAACCCCGGCGAAGTCGCGATCATCGCCCTCGGCACGATCAAGCAGAAGCCCTGGGTCGTCGACGGCGAGGTCCGCCCCCGCTTCGTCACCACGGTCGGCGGCTCCTTCGACCACCGCGTCGTCGACGGCGACGTCGTCAGCCGCTTCGTCGCCGACGTCGCCAGCGTGCTGGAGGAACCGGCGCTGCTCTTGGATTGAGCGGATTCCTCCTTCGTCGTCATCCGCTCCGCGGTCGGCTTTCCGAGGTGGGGCGTTTCGTGGAGCGGGGAGCGTACCGCTACGGCGAATCGCTGGAACGCGATTCGGCGGTGAGCTCGGCGGTGCTCGATGGAGCGGATTCGTCCTTCGTCGTCATCCGTTCCGCGGTCGGCTGTCCGAGGTGGGGCGTTTCGTGGAGCGGGGAGCGTACCGCTACGGCGAATCGCTGGAACGCGATTCGGCGGTGAGCTGGGCGGTGCTCGATCGGGCGGATTCCTCCTTCGTCGTCATCCGTTCCGCGGTCGGCTGTACGAGGTGGGGCGTTTCGTGGAGCGGGGAGAGCGGGGGAACGGCAGCGGTCAGCGGGGGGAGACGGCGAAGGAGTGCAGGGCGAGGGCGTCGCTCAGGCGGGCGGCGACGCGGGCGCCGCGGACGCTGGTGCCCTGGGGGTCCAGCGGCGGGCTGACGACGGCGGCGCCGAGGCGACCGGGAGCGGAGAGGACGAGGGCGCCCGAGACGCTCGACTTGGCGGGGACGCCGACCGCGCGCATCCAGCGGCCCGAGCCGTCGTAGACGCCGCACGTCGCCATGACCGCGACCACGTCGCGCGCGACCGAGGCCGGCACGACCCGCTCGCCGGTCCCCGGGTGCACGCCGCCGAACGCGAGGGTCGCGCCCATCGCGGCCAGGTCGCGGACGTCGACCAGCACGGCGCACGCCCGGGCGTACGCGGAGACGGCGTCGTCGGCGCTGCGATGCAGGGTGCCCTCCGCGCGCATCAGGTGCGCGAGGGCGTGGTTCCGGTCGCCGAGCAGGTGCTCGTCGGCGGCGACGCTCTCGTCGACGGAGAGCGGGCGGCCGGCGAAGGCGGAGAGGCCGCGGAGGATCCGCTCGCTCCGGCCGTCGGCGTCGCCCCCGTCGACCAGGGCGGCGGTCAGCAGCGCTCCCGCGTTGACCATCGGGTTCGGCGGGCGCCCGGTGCCGCTCTCGAGCTTGAGGGCGTCGAAGGCCTCGCCGGTGGGCTCGATGCCGACGCGGTCGAGCGCGTCGCCGCCGGTGTCGAGGAGCGCGAGCGCGAACAGGAACGGCTTCACGGCCGACTGGATGCTGAACCGCTCCTCCGCGTCGGCGCTCGCGCGGACGGACCCGTCGGGCAGGACGAGCGCGATCGCGCAGAGACCCGGGTCGGCGTCCGCGAGCGCGGGGATGCTGTCGTCGACCTCGCCCCCGTCGTCCGGCAGCACCTCCCGGCGCAGCGCCTCGAGGTCGAAGGCCAGGGGATCGGGGAGGGGGCTCATCCGTCCACTCTGTCAGGGCGGGGAGCCCGTCGCGTCCCGGGCCTCAGACGAGCCCGAACTCCGCGTCCAGCGCGTCCAGCTCCGCGGCGAACGACGCGCGCAGACTCTCCTTCTCATCGGCGGGCAGCCAGGAGGCCTCCGCTCCGGTGAGCGCCATCGCGCGCAGCTGCGCGGCGGTCGCACCGATCGGGCCGGCGGCGAGGCGGTACTCGTCGGCGAGCGTGGTCGGGAACACCCCGGGATCGTCGGAGCAGGGCACGACCCGCAGTCCCGCGTCGAGCATCGCCCGGATGGACGCGCGCCGCCAGGGCCGCCAGGAGCGGCGCGAGGTCGTCGAGGCGACGGTGAACACGACGCCCCGCTCGCGGACGCGCTCGACGACGGCGGGGTCCTCGAGGACGAAGTAGCCGTGATCGATCCGGTCGCAGCCCAGCAGATCGAGGCAGGTCGTCGTGTTGGCCGCGGTCGGGGCGTGCTCGGAGGAGTGGGCGGTCCGGCCCAGGCCGGCCTCCCCGGCGAGGCGGTAGGCGTCGGCGAAGCGCTCGGGCGGACCCGCCGTCTCGAGGTTGTCGAGCCCGATCCCCGCCACGTACTCGTGGGGGTGGCGGACGACCTCGCGAACCAGCTCGAGCGCCTCCTCCCCGCTGCGGCCCGCGGCTGAGCCGGGACGGTTCCCGACGGGGCCCGCGGGACCGCGCGGCTCCGGGAGGCCGGACGCGGTCCCGCGGGTGGGGCGCCGCTACGCCGTGAGGGCGACCGCCGTCCACGAGACGGGCGGGAGGGTCAGCGTCAGCACGCCGTCCTCGAGCGTCGCCGGGGCCTCGCGCAGGCGCACGCGGTTCTGGTCGTCACGCGTGTTCTTCGCGTAGGGGTCCTCGTCGAACAGGGCCAGCGCCTCCGCGATGCTCGAGACTCCGAGGCCGCTGACGTCGACGGTGACCTCGATCGGCTCCGTCTGCGACCGGTTCACCAGGAAGACGGCCGCGCGGCCCTCGTCGACGGTGGCGACGGAGTCGATGAGCGGAGCGTCGCCGTGACGGGCGGTCGAGTAGGTCCCCGCGTCGATCCGGGGGCGCAGCACCGAGCCGGAGGCCAGGCGCGCGGTGGTCGAGAACGGGAAGAACGTGGTCTGGCGCCACGCGGCTCCGCCCGGCTCGGTCATGATCGGCGCGATCACGTTGACGAGCTGCGCGAGGGAGGCGGAGGTGACCCGGTCGGAGTTCTTCAGCAGCGTGATCATCAGGTTGCCGAGGACGACGGCGTCGGCGACGGAGTAGACGTCCTCGAGCAGGCGCGGGGCGTAGGCCCACTCGCGGGTGCTCTGGTCGCCCTCGGCGTCGGCCTTCTCCTTGGCCTGCCACTCCTCGAGGTACCAGACGTTCCACTCGTCGAAGGAGAGCTTGATGTCCTTCGTCTTCTTGAGCTTGAACTTCACGTGGTCCACGGTCGCCGCGACGGTGGCGATGAAGTACTCCATGTCGAGGGAGGAGGCGAGGAAGGAGCCGAGGTCTCCGTCGTACTCCTGGTAGTAGGCGTGGCACGAGACGTACTCGACGTCGTCGTACGCGTGCTCGAGGACCACGCGCTCCCACTCGCCGAAGGTCGGCATCGACGAGCTCGACGAGCCGCAGACGACCAGCTCGAGCGAGGGGTCGGCGATCTTGAGGGCCTTGGCGGTGCGGGAGGCGAGCTTGCCGTAGTCGTCGGCGCTCATGTGGCCGACCTGCCAGGGGCCGTCCATCTCGTTCCCGAGGCACCACATGCGGATGTCGTAGGGCTCGGTCCCGCCGTTGGCGATGCGCTGGTCGGCGAGAGCGGTGCCGGCCGGTCCGTTGGCGTACTCGAGGACGTCGAGCGCCTCGAGGACGCCGCGGGTGCCGAGGTTGACGGCGTACATGATCTCGCTGCCGGTCAGCTCCGCCCACTTCGCGAAGTCGTCCAGCCCGACCTCGTTGGTCTCGAGCGAGTGCCAGGCCAGGTCGCGGCGGCGGGGGCGCTCGGAGCGCGGGCCGACGCCGTCCTCCCAGCGGTAGCCCGAGACGAAGTTGCCGCCGGGGTAGCGGATCGTCGTGGTGCCCAGCTCCTTGACCAGCTCGACCACGTCGAGGCGGAAGCCGTCCTCGTTCGAGGCGGGGTGGCCGGGCTCGTAGATGCCGTCGTACACGCAGCGGCCGAGGTGCTCGACGAATGAGCCGAAGAGGCGCGGAGTGACGGGGGCGACGACCGCGGCGGGGTCGAGGCTGATGC
The DNA here is from genome assembly GCF_002930845.1 of Rathayibacter sp. AY1A7. NCBI lineage: Bacteria > Bacillati > Actinomycetota > Actinomycetes > Micrococcales > Microbacteriaceae > Rathayibacter > Rathayibacter sp. AY1A7. The sequence continues at coordinate 78,697 of NZ_PSTL01000010.1, forward strand.
GCGCGGTGGCGGCGGGGGCGTCGGTCATGAGGGCCTTTCGGGCTTCGGGCTCCCGCAGCGGGCTCGGCGGCGAGCGGTCTTTCTAACGTTGTACACGATGGTCCGCCCCGCCTCCGCTGCTGTCAAGAGCGGCACGGGCCCCACCCGCCTCGCTGCGCCGCTGCCGAGGTCGGCAGACCTCCTCGCGCGTCGGCCCTCCCCGCCGCCGCTCAGCGCACCTGTGCTCGACTGGGCGGGTGCCCTCCTCCGATGCCGTCACCGACGCCTGCTCCGAGCTCGCCGACCGCGCCGACGCCCTCGCGGCGTCGCATCCCCGCCCGCGGGCGTTCCTCGCGGCCGTCGCGAAGGACGTCGCCGGCATCCGCAGTGCCCCGCTCGGCGCCCTCGACCTGGCGCGCGGCGGCCGCAACCGGGTCCGGGGGAAGGGCTTCCGCCGCCCCTACGACGACGGCACCCGCGGCCAGGCCCGCCACTTCGCCGGCGTCGCGGGCGCCACGCTGTACCTCGGCGGCCCGCTCGCGCACCTGTTCCTCCGCACCGTCGGCGGCGACGTCCGCGGCTCGGCCGACGACCGGCTGACGACGCGGGCCGTGGAGTGGAGCCGGCTCCTCCGCCGCGGCGAGCTGGCCGTCGCGGACGCGGGAGCGTGGATCCGCCGCGAGATCTGCGGCAGCGGGACCTGCGCCTAGGCCCCGTCCGACGCCCGTCCGACGGCCGGGTCCTCCGCGATCGGCCGGCCCGCGGTCGACTCCCGGGCGACCACGGTGAACGCCGCCTCGTGGAGCGTCCCGGGGCCGGTGCGGGTGCCCTCGATCCGGGCCTGCAGCACCTCGACCGCGGTGCGCGCGATCTCGTCGCGCCCCGAGTCCACGGTGGAGAGGCTGGGGGAGGAGTAGCCCGCCTCGTCGATGTCGTCGAAGCCGATCACCGCCACCTCCTCGGGGACGCGGACCCCCGCCTCCTGGAGCGCGCGGACCGCGCCGAGCGCGAGGGTGTCGTTGAGCGCGAACACGGCGTCGAAGTCGAGCCCGGAGGCCAGCACGCGGCGCATCGCCTCGGCGCCGCCGGAGCGCCGCCACGGGCCCGAGACGCCGATCATCCGCTCGTCGTAGGCGATGCCGGCCTCGGCGAGCGCGGCGCGGTAGCCCTCGAGGCGGAGCGACGCCGAGCTGACGGCGGCGTCGGGGTGGGTCCCGAGCGCCACGATCCGGCGCCGGCCGGAGGCGAGCAGGTGCGCGGTGGCCGCGTGCGCCGCGGCGGTGTTCTGCATGGTGACGTGGTCGACCAGCCCGGTGAAGATCCGCTCGCCGAGCAGCACCAGGGGGAAGCCGACCGCGAGCGCGTCCTCGTCGGCGAGGCCCAGCGGGCTGAAGAGCAGCCCGTCGGTGAGCTGCCGGCGCTCGCTCGCCAGGACGCTCCGCTCGCGCTCGGGGTCGCCGCCGGTCTGCTCGATCAGCACCGTCAGGCCGCGCTCGTCGGCGGCGCGCATCACGCTGTCGGCGAGCTCGGCGAAGTAGGGGAGGCTCAGCTCCGGCAGGGCGAGGCCGATCACGCCGGTACGGCCGCGGCGCAGGCTCCGCGCGGAGAGGTTGGGCCGGTAGCCCAGCTGCGCGATGGCCGCCTGCACCCGGGAGCGGGTGGCCGGGCGCACGTGCGGATAGTCGTTGATCACGTTCGAGACGGTCTTGATCGAGACGTCGGCGGCGCGGGCGACGTCGTGCAGCGTGACGGCCACGGTCCTCCCTCCGCTCGGCCTTCACGCTACCCCGGGGCTCCGCTCCGGCCTGTCGCGGATCGACGCCGGGGCGGCGTATGGGCGGGGCGCTCCGCCGGAGCAGGACGCGCCCCGCGGCCGATCAGGTGTACCAGCTGGGCTCGGGGACCGTGTCGAGCAGGGCGAAGACGCCGACCTCGCGGCGCTTGTAGGGCAGCGGATCGTGCAGGGAGTGGGTGCGGAGGTTCCGCCAGTAGAGGTCGAGTCCGACCGAGCTCGCGGAGGCGCGGGCGCCGGTCAGCTCGAAGACGCGGGTCGCCGTCGCGAGGCCGTCCTCCACGATCCGCGCCTTGGCCGCGGCGATCCGCACGGCGATCTCGCCACGGCGCCGAGGCGTCAGCTCCTCGCGCGGAGCGTGCAGCGCGGCCGAGAGCGCGGCCCCCGTCGCGTCGATCAGCGCCTCGTCGGCCCAGAGCCGGGACTGCAGGTCGCCGTATCCCTCGAGCACGTACCACTCGTCGCCGGCGCGCTCCTTGTCGTCGCCGCCGTACGGCCAGGCCCGGGTGCGCTCGCGGGTGTACTGCGCCGCGCGCTCGAGAGCTCCCTGCGCGATGCCGAGGTAGAACTCGGCGAAGATCTGCTGGATGACGGGCACGTTGAGGGTGTTGTAGACGAGCGGACGGTAGACCTTGTCGACGAAGCCGGCCGCCGCCGCCCACGGCACGCGGACGCCGCGGATCTCGACGGAGCCGGACTCGGTGAGCCGCTGGCCGAGGCTGTCCCAGTCGCGGCCGAAGACGATCCCCTCCTGATCGGTGGGGACGATCGCGAAGAGGTGGGTGTCCGTCCCCTCGAGCACCCCCTCGAGCACGGTCAGGTCGCTGACCACGCCGCCGGTCGAGAACGACTTGCGGCCGGTGAAGACCAGCTCGTCGCCCTCCTCCCGCACGGTGAGGTCGGAGTCGCGCGGGTTCACCGCGCCTCCGTAGAGGAGGTCCCCCTCGGTCGCGAGCTGCTCGACCGCGATGATCTGCTCGGGGGTCCCCACGAGGCGGGCCGCCCAGGCCCAGAGGTAGTGGTAGCCGAGCAGCTGGCCGATCGAGCCGTCGCCGCGCGCGACGGTGCGGACGACGCGGAGGGCGGTGGTCCACTCCTGGGCACCGCCGCCGTGCTCGGCGGGCCCGAGCAGCGTGACGAGGCCGGCCGCCTTGAGCAGGGCGACCTCGGCGAAGGGGGCGGCGCCGGCGCGGTCGCGCTCGAGGGCGTCGGTCGCGAGCACGGCGGCGACCTCCTCGGCGCGGACGAGCCAGGCGTCGGGGGAGTCGGGCCGGGGTGCGGCCGACCAGTGCTCGGCGGCGGCGCCGATCGTCGTCGCGGCGTCGGCGCCGGCGGTCGTGGGTGCGGTGGTGGTCACGGTGTCCTCGTCTCGTCGGGGGGCGGTGTGCAGCGACTGTGCCAGGGGCGAGGTGCTCGGAGCGAGGCGCGTGTCGCCCCGTGTCCGCGTGTGTCCGCGGATGACCGGCGGGCGCCTCTGCACGATTTTGACAATCGTTATCAATAGCCGTTAGCGTGGGGGCACCCGCCCGGCCCCTGACCCAGATCGGCTCACCGTGAAGACCCGCCTCCTCGCCCTCACCGCCCTCCTCGGCGGCACCGCGCTCGCCCTGAGCGGCTGCTCCGGAGCGGGCAGCGCCTCCGACAGCTCCTCCGCCGCCGCCGCGGGCGGGCCCGTGAAGGTCGTCGCGTCGACGAACGTCTACGGCGACCTCGTCTCGAGCATCGGCGGCGACCTGGTCGAGGTGACCAGCATCATCGACAGCCCGGACAAGGACCCGCACGAGTACGAGGCCACCGCCCGCGACCAGCTCGCTGTGTCCGGCGCGACCCTCGTGATCGAGAACGGCGGCGGCTACGACCACTTCCTCGACACCATGATCAGCGCGGCCGGCACCGAGGCCCCCGTCATCACGGCGACCGTGATCGCCGGCCTGGAGGACGTCCACGACCACGCGGAGGAGGAGGAGTCGGAGGGCGGGCACGAGCACGCGGAGTTCAACGAGCACGTCTGGTACGACCTCTCGGTGATGAAGGAGGTCGCGGGGCGGATCGGCGACGAGCTCGCCGCGCTCGACCCCGACAACGCCTCCGCCTACTCCGCCAATCTCGCCACCCTCGACGAGGGGCTCGACGCCCTGATCGCCCGCGAAGGCGAGCTGAAGGGCACGCTCTCCGGCCGCTCCATCGCGATCACCGAGCCCGTCCCGCTGTACATGACCGACGCGCTCGGCCTGACCGACGCGACTCCCGAGGCCTTCAGCGAGGCGGTCGAGGAGGGCACCGACGTCCCCGCGACCACGCTCCAGGAGACGCTGGCGCTGTTCTCCGGCAAGGCCGTCGACGCGCTGATCTACAACGAGCAGACCGAGGGCGCGCAGACGGACGCGGTGCTCGACGCCGCGAAGGCCGCCGGGATCCCGGCCGTCCCCGTCACCGAGACGCTGCCCGAGGGCGACGACTACACCGGCTGGATGACCGCCAACCTCGACGCGATCGAGGGAGCCCTCTCCCAGTGAGCCACGACTCCCCGACCAGGCCCGTCTCCCCGGAGGCGGGCCCTTCGGCGTCCGTGCTGCGGCTGCGCGGCGCCGGCCTCCGCTTCGGCGACCGCGAGCTGTGGAGCGGCGTCGACCTCGACGTGCGCGCCGGCGAGTTCGTCGCGGTGCTCGGCGCGAACGGCTCCGGCAAGACGAGCCTCCTGCGCGCGGTGCTCGGCCAGCAGCAGCTGAGCGCGGGGGAGCTGCAGGTGCTCGGCGAGCCCGTGCACCGCGGCAACCGGCGCATCGGCTACATCCCGCAGCAGAAGCTCGCCGACGAGGGCACTCCGCTGCGCGCCCGCGATCTGCTCGGGCTCGGGATCGACGGCCACCGGTTCGGCCTGCCCCTGCCCTCCCGCTCCCGGCGCGCGGCCGTCGACGCGCTGCTCGAGGCCGTCGGCGCCACCGCCTTCGCCGACGCCCCCATCGGCAGCCTGTCCGGCGGCGAGCAGCAGCGCGTCCGCGTCGGCCAGGCGCTCGCGGGCGACCCGGCGCTCCTGCTCTGCGACGAGCCGCTGATCGCGCTCGATCTCGCCCACCAGCGGGCGGTCAGCGAGCTGATCGACCGGCACCGCCGCGAGCGGAACCTCGGCGTCCTCTTCGTCACGCACGACGTGAATCCGGTGCTCGGCATGGTGGACCGCGTGCTCTACCTCGCCGGCGGCCGGTTCCGGATCGGCACCCCCGACGAGGTCCTGCGCTCGGAGGTGCTCAGCGAGCTCTACGATGCACCCGTCGACGTGATCCGCGCCCGGGGCCGGGTCATCGTGGTCGGCGCCCCCGACCACTCGCACGTGCACGAGCACGAGGAGGGGCAGTCGTGACGGACGTCTGGTCGCAGATCTTCGACTTCTCGGACTACGGAGCGCTGCTGTCGCTCCTGATGAACTCGGTGATCGCCGGCGCGGTCCTCGGAGTGGTCGGCGGGCTCATCGGCGTCTTCGTGATGTCGCGCGACATGGCCTTCGCGGTCCACGGCATCAGCGAGCTCTCGTTCGCGGGGGCCTCCGCGGGGCTGCTGCTGGGCGTCGGCGTCGTCGAGGGATCGATCGTCGGCTCGCTGATCGCGGCGGTCCTGATCGGCGTGCTCGGCTCGCGCGCCCGCGACCGCAACTCGATCATCGCGGTGCTGATGCCGTTCGGACTCGGCATCGGCATCCTCTGCCTGGCCCTCTACCCGGGCCGCAGCGCGAACAAGTTCGGCCTGCTCACGGGTCAGATCGTCGCGGTCGACGACCCGCAGCTCGGGTGGCTGATCGGCATCTCGGTGGTCGTCCTCGTCGGTCTCGCGCTGATCTGGCGCCCCCTCACCTTCGCGAGCGTCGACGCCGACGTGGCGGCCGCGCGCGGCATCCCCACCCGGGCGCTCTCGATCGCGTTCATGCTCCTGCTCGGCCTCGCGGTCGCCGTCTCGGTGCAGATCGTCGGCTCGCTGCTCGTGCTCGCGATCCTGGTGACGCCGGCGGCCGCGGCGCTGCGCCTGTCCGCCTCGCCGGTGGTCGTGCCGCTGCTGAGCGTGCTCTTCGCCGTCGGCGCGCTGGTGGGCGGCATCCTGCTCGCGCTGGGCGGATCGATCCCGATCAGCCCCTACGTGACGACGATCTCGTTCGCGATCTACGCGGTCTGCCGGATCATCGGCCGCAAGGGCGTCCGGCGCTCCCGGCTCGCCGTCGGCGGGGGGCGGTAGCGTGGCCCGGGTCGTGCGGAGTGGAGGTGGTCCAGTGGTCAAGCGCAACACGTGGCAGCGCGAGGCGGTGCGCGAGGCCCTCGGGCGTCGCGAGGACTTCGTCAGCGCCCAGGGCCTGCACAGTGCGCTGCACGCCTCCGGCTCGCCGATCGGGCTCGCGACGGTCTACCGCGCGCTCTCGGACCTGGCCGTGGAGGGCGAGGCCGACTCGCTGCAGTCGCCCGAGGGCGAGAGCCTCTACCGCGCCTGCACGCCGGGGACGCACCACCACCACCTGATCTGCCGCCGCTGCGGGCTGACGGTCGAGATCGCGGCCGACGAGGTCGAGGAGTGGGCGCGCTCGGTCGCGTCGCAGAACGGATTCACGGACGCGCACCACGTCGTGGACGTCTTCGGGCTCTGCGCGGCCTGCACCGCGGGGCTCGCCGAGGCCTGAGGCCGGTCCGGCCGGGAGCCCGTCCGCGGGCGACCGTCGATCCTGGTCCGGCTCAGGCCGGGAGGAACACCCCGATCGACCGGTCCTTCACCACGGAGCCGGCGGGCAGCACCCGTCCGCTCATCGCGAGGTAGACGCCCGGCGGCAGCAGCTGCACGGCGGCCACCGCGGTGCCGAGGTTGAACGCGGCATCGCTGTCGAGCATCCGTGCGGGCTGCATCGCGCCGGTGAGGACGACCACCCGATCGCGGACGACGCCGAGGGCCTCGGCCGTCGCGGTCATCGTGTCGGTGCCGTGGGTGAGGACGATCCGGTCCTCCTCGGCGGCGAGCACCCGCTCGCGGATGAGGGCCCGATCGGCGTCGTCGAGCTCGAGGCTGTCCTTGGCGAGGACCTCCTCGACGCGGAACTCGAGCGTGGTGAGCACCGGGGCGAGCAGGCGCGGCACCATCGGGGCGCCGATCTCGAGCTCGCCCGCGAGCGAGTACTCCTTGTCGACGGTGCCACCGGTGGTGAGGACGAGGATGCGGTCAGTCACGCGATCAGACTAGGCGCCGCCTCCGACACCGGCACGTTCGTGCGCAGTGGCCGCGCCACGTCGGCGGCGGCGGCCCGCATCGGGAACGATGGAGCGCATGACATCCTCCTCCCCGTCCCTCCTCCGCACCGGCGCCAAGGTGCTCCTCGGCTCCGCCCTCCTCTTCGCGGGGGTGAGCCACCTCACCCGCAAGCGGGAGGAGTTCCAGGCGCAGGTGCCCGAGTGGGTGCCGCTGGACAAGGACGCGGTCGTGCTCGCCTCGGGCGTGGTGGAGATCGGCCTGGGCGCCTCGCTGGTGCTCGCGCGCCGCCGGGCGCCGCTGGTCGGAGCCGCGGCCGCCGCCTTCTTCACCGCGATCTTCCCGGGCAACGTCTCGCAGTGGGTGACGCGGACGAGCGCCTTCGGGCTCGACACCGACCGCAAGCGCGCCGTGCGCCTCGCGTTCCAGCCGCTGCTGGTGGCGTGGGCGCTCTGGTCGACCCGTCGTCCGCGGGGCTGATCCCTCTCATCGGATCCCGCTCGCCGGGCGGCACGACGCCGGCCGTGAGCGCGTGCCGCCCGCCGCCCGCCGCAGAGGATCCCCCTCAGCCGTCGCCGTGCTGCGCCTCGGCCAGCAGCGGCGCGAGCAGCTCCTCGATCCGGCGCCGTGCCCCCTCGGCGTCGCCCGCGGCGATCGCCTCGACCAGCTCGGCGTGCTGCCGGGCGTGCACGTCCTCCTCGCCGACGACGTCCTCCTCCAGCACCGACTCGAACATGCCGGTGAGGCCGTCGTAGAGCTCGACGAACAGGTCGTTGTGGGTCGCGACGACGACGGCCCGGTGCAGGGCGGTGTCCGCGGCGATCCGCTCGGCGAGCTCCGGCGCCTCCCAAGAGCGGGCTCGGCGGTCCAGCAGGGCGCGGAGGGAGGCGACGTCCTCCCCGGTGCGGCGCTCGGCCGCCAGCGCGGCCGTCGCCCCGTCGATCGCGAACCGCAGCTCGAGGCCCTCCCGGCGGGCGGCGCTCGGGATGCGGCGGCGCAGCGACTCGGCGAGCTGCGAGCGCGCGGTGACGAACGTGCCTCGCCCCTGCTCCCGCCGCACGAGGCCCGCCTGCACGAGGGCCTGGACGGCCTCACGGACGGAGTTGCGTCCGGCGCCGGTCCAGCGGGCGAGCTCGGCCTCCACCGGGATCCGCTCGCCGACGGCCCAGCGGCCCGAGCGGATCTCCTCGTGGAACAGCGCCGTGACGTGGTCGATCACGCTCTCGCGCTGGAACGGCGCCGCGGGGCTAGACTCGCCAGGATTCATCCCATCATCCTATCTCTCGGGGACTCCATGACCGCAGCACCGACGCTCCGCGCCACCGCCCTCCTGGCCCTCGCCGCCATCGCGATCACCGCGCTGAACCTCCGCACCGCCGTCACCGGCTTCAGCCCGCTGCTCGACACGATCGGCGCCGATCTCGGCTTCGGGCCCTCGCTCTACGGGGCGCTGGGGACGATCGTCACCGCCTCCTTCGCCGTCTTCGGCTTCGTCGCCGCGGCCGTCTCGCGCCGGATCGGCCTGGAGCGCACGCTCGCGATCGCGACGCTGGTGACCACACTGGGCATCGCCCTCCGCGCGCTCAGCCCGAGCCCGGTCGCTCTGGTGCTCTCGACCGTCGTCGCCTTCGCGGGCGTGGGCACCACGAACGTGCTCATCGTGCCGATCGTGAAGCGGTACTTCGCCGAGCGGATCAAGACGGTCAGCTCGCTCTACCTGGCGCTGCTGCAGGTGGGCCAGTTCGTCGCTCCGCTGGTCGCGGTGCCGCTGGCCTCGACGGCGGGGTGGCGCTGGGCGATCGGGATCTGGGCCGTGATGACGGCCGCGGCGTGCCTGCTCTGGGCGGCGCTCGCGGCCCGCGGAGGAGGCGGGGCGGCTCCGGCCGCCGCCGGCGGCCGCGTGGACGGGGCGTGGCGCACGCCGCTGCTCTGGGCGATGGTGCTGATGCTCGGGATGACCGGTCTGCACACCTACGGGATCATCACCTGGCTGCCGACGATCCTCGTCGACGCGGGCGCGGATCCGGCGCAGGGCGGGGCGCTGCTGGCGCTGTTCTCGGTGTTCGGCCTCGCCGCCGCCTTCGTGGTGCCGCCGCTGACTCTGGGGATGCGCAACCCGGTCGTGGTCGTGGTGGTGTGCTGCGTGCTGCTCGCCGTCGGCTACGCGGGCCTCGTCGTCGCTCCGCTGGAGGGTGCCGTGGCGTGGGTGGTCTGCCTCGGGCTCGGCGTCAGCACGTTCCCGATGACGCTGACGCTCGTGAACGCGCGGACGCGGACGACCACCGGCTCCTCGACCCTCTCCGGCGCCACGCAGGGGCTCGGCTACGGGCTCGCCTGCCTCGGTCCGCTGCTGATCGGCGTGCTCTACGAGGCGCAGGGGGACTGGAGCGGCGCGTACGCGCTGCTGTTCGCCGGAGTGGCGGTGCTGCTGGTCAGCGGGATCGTCGCGTGCCGTCCGCGGTTCCTCGAGGACGAGGCGGCGCTCCGCCGGGCCTGAGCGGCGGCGCTCAGCGCGACGCGGCCGGAGCGAGCGCGGAGACGATCCGCCCCAGCCCGAAGCGCCAGGCGCTCTCCACGTCGCCGCCGAGGGTGAAGGCGCCGGTGATCTCCATCCCGATGAACCCCGTCGCCCAGGCGGTCAGCGTGCGCGCCGCCTCGAGGGCGTCCTCCTCGCCCGCCAGCTGCGCGGTGAGGTCCAGCAGGCGGGCGCTCGCCGCGTCGCGGTACTCCTGGGCGGCGACGGGCGTGCCGGGAGCGGGGGCCATCACGAGGAGGAACGCGGCCGGCCGGTCTCTGGCCGGAGCTCCTGGCCGAGCTGCGCGCGATGGGCCGCACCCTCGACGACGTGCGCGGCGTCGTGCTGACCCACGGCGACTCCGACCACGTGGGCTTCGCCGAGCGCCTGCGCCGCGACCACGGCGTGCCGGTCCACGTGCACGCCGCCGACGCCGAGCGGGCGAAGGGCGGGGCGAAGCCGAGGACCGCGACACCGCGGCTGCGCGTCCTGCCGCTCCTCGGCTTCGCGGCCTACGCGCTGCGGAAGGGCATCGCGACGGTCCCGCCGCTCACCGAGGTCGTCGAAGTGCACGACGGGCAGACGCTCGACCTGCCGGGCGCTCCCCGCGTGATCGCGCTCCCGGGTCACTCCCCGGGGAGCATCGCCGTGCACGTGCCGCTGGCCGACGCGGTCTTCGTCGGCGACGGGCTGACCACCCGCCACGTGCTCACCGGCCGCACGGGTCCGCAGCCCGCGCCCTTCACCGACGAGCCGGAGCAGGCGCTCGCGTCGCTCCGGGCGCTCCTGCCCACCGGGGCGCGCTGGGTGGTGCCGGGCCACGGAGCGCCGTGGAGCGGCGGGATCGAGGCGGCGGTCCGGCTGGTCGAGAGCGCCTGAGGCCCGCAGCCGCTCAGGAGGCGGGGACGAGCTTCCAGCGGTCGGCGAGGATCTCGAGGCCCTTGTCGAAGGTCGCCGACCACGCCGTGACGTCGTGGGCGCTGTCCGGCACCTCGAGGTAGGTGGCGCTCATGCCGGCGGCGACGGCCGCGGCGTAGACGGTCTTCGCTCCGGGGAGGAACGAGGTGTCCTCGGCGCCGACTCCGAAGATCGCGACGGTGCCGGTGTAGGGGGCGTTCGCCGCGAGGACGTTCACCGGCTTCGCGGCCTCGTAGGCGGCCTGGTCGCCGCCGAACCCCTGCGCGACCGTCGCCGCCTCGCTGCCGAGGGTCGGCGCGAGCTCGCCCGAGGCGTCGACGATGTTGCCGAAGAGCGACGGGTGGCCGGCGCCGAGCTGGATCGAGCAGGTCCCGCCCTGCGAGAGGCCGCCGATCGCCCAGTGCTGCGCGTCGCCGAGCACCGGCAGGTTGGCGCGGATCCAGTTCGGGACGTCGACGGTGAGGTAGGTGGCCGACTTCCCGAGCGGCGAGTCGACGCACATCGGGTTCCTGTCGGGATCGCCCAGCTGGTCGGGCGACACGACGATCGGCGCGAGGCCGGCGTGCGCGGCGGCGTAGGCGTCGAGGGTCTGCTGGAACTTCTCGGTCGAGAGGGGATCGGAGGGCGACCCCGGCTGCCCCGAGAGCATGATCATCACCGGCAGCAGCGGCGGTGCCGCGGTGAGGGCCGCGGGCGGGAGGTAGACCACCGCGTCGCGGGCCGGGAAGCCCGACGCGGTGGCGGGGATGGCGACCGTCGAGACCGAGCCGACGGCGGGCATCCCGGCCGGGGCCGTCCAGGTCGCGAGGTCCGAGTGCGGTCCGTCCGCGGCGGCGACCGGCACGGAGGAGTCGGAGTACGCGCTGATCCCGAGCGCGCTGCGCACCGTGGGGTACTGGCCGAAGTCGATGTTGACGGTCATCGCGGCCGCCGCGACGACGAGCACTCCGGCCGCGAGCGATGCGAGAACCCCCCGCGCGCGGCGGCGGGCGATCGCGTGCCCGAGGACGACCAGGGCGACGCCCAGCCCGCCGATCCCGAGGCCGATCGCGACCCGGGTGACCGGCGTGAAGTCGACGCCGAACGGGCCGTCGGGCCCGTCGACGAGGGCGGCCAGGGCGGCGCCGCCGATCAGGCCCAGGAGGAGGACCGCGACGGCGATCCCGCCGCGCCGGGAGCGCCCGCGGCGGGGAGCGCGGACGTGGGCGGCGAGCAGGAGGAGGAGCGCTCCGATCGCGAGCACGTAGACGGCGACGACGAGGGGGCCGGAGACGAGGCTCAGGTCGAGGAGAGAGGTCATGCGTCGATCCGGTCGGAGGGTGCTCGGGCGGGCGTCAGTCTGGCGGCGGTCTCTGGAGGAGAGCCGGGAGCTGTCGGGAGCGATTCTCCTCCCCGGGCGCGGATCCACCGAGCTCTCCACCGATCAGGCGCAACCCCGCGCGCCGCGCCGCCGCTCCCGCCTAGCGTGGGACTCCCGACGCACACCGCGCCCTCACGAAGGAGCCCGCACCATGACGCAGCACCCCCGCCTCGAGACCTCCTCCCGCGAGGCCCGCGCATGAGCCGCGGAGTCGCCGTCGTCACGGGCGGCACGGCCGGGCTCGGACGCGCCACGGTCCGCGAGCTCGCCTCCCGCGGCTGGGACGTCGCCGTGCTGGCGCGCGGCGAGGACGGACTGGCGGCCACGGTCGCCGAGATCGAGCAGAAGGGCCGGCGCGGGCTGGGCATCCCGACCGACGTGGCCGACCGCGAGGCCGTCGAGTCGGCGGCCGACCGGGTCGAGGCCGAGCTCGGCCCGATCGAGTTGTGGGTCAACGACGCGATGGTCGGCGTCTTCGGCGAGTTCCTCTCGACCGAGCCCGCCGACTTCGAGCGCGCCGTGGGCGTCAACTTCTTCGGCTTCGTCAACGGCACCCGCGCAGCCCTCTCCCGGATGACCCCGCGCGACCGCGGGCACGTCATCCAGGTCGGCTCCGCCCTCGCGCACCGAGGCATCCCGCTGCAGGCCGCGTACTGCGCCTCCAAGTTCGGCGCCCGAGGCTTCACCGAGGCCGTCACCGCGGAGCTGCTGCACGCGAAGAGCCGCGTGCGCCTGTCCGAGGTCGACATGCCGGCGCTCAACACCATCCAGTTCAACTGGGTGAAGTCGCAGCTGCCGCACCACCCGCAGCCCGTGCCGCCGATCTACGAGCCCGAGGTGGGTGCGATCGCGATCGCCGACGTGGCCGACAAGCCGCGCCGCCGCACCTGGGTCGGCGAGCCGACCGCGGGCACCATCCTCGGCGACCGCTTCGCCGGGCGCTTCATGGACTGGTACCTCGCCCGCAGCGCCTTCGACGGTCAGCAGGCCCCCGACAAGACGGAGCCGATGCTCCCGAACAACGTCTACGAGCCGGTCCCCGGCGATCACGGCGCCCGCGGCCTCTTCAGCGATCGCGCGCACACCATGACGCCCCAGATCTGGATGATCCGCCACCGCGCCCTGAGCTACGCGGGGGCCGCCGCGGCCCTCGCCGCCGGCGCCGCGGGCGTCGTCTCGGCCCTGCGGAGGAAGTGACCGTGGTCGACGCCGTCGTCATCGGGGCGGGGCCCAACGGCCTCGCCGCCGCGGTCACGCTCGCGCGGGCCGGGCTCTCGGTCACCGTGCTCGAGCGCAACGAGACGATCGGCGGCGGCGCGCGCACGGCGGAGCTGACGCTGCCCGGGTTCCACCACGACGTCTGCTCGGCGGTGCACCCGATGGCGCTCGCGTCCGGCTTCTTCCGCGCCTTCGGGCTCGACCGCCGCATCGAGCTGGTCGTCCCCGAGATCTCGTACGCGCATCCGCTCGACGGCGGCCGCGCGGGCATCGCCTACCGCGACCTCGACCGCACGGTCGAGGCGCTGGGGCGCGACGGAGCGGCGTGGCGCGCCCTGATGAGACCTCTCTCCGAGCGGGCCGACCGCGTCGCGGGCTTCACCAACGACGCGCTGCTGCGGATCCCGACGGACCCGAGCGTGCTGATCCGCTTCGGACTGCGGGTGCTCGAGCAGGGCACCCCGGTGTGGAACCTGCGCTTCCGCGAGGACGTCGCCCCGGCGATGTTCTCCGGGGTCGCCGCGCACTCGATCCGCCCGATGCCGAGCCCGTCGACGGCCGCGGCCGCCCTGGCGCTCGGCGCCTACGCCCACGCGCGCGGCTGGCCGGTGCCGATCGGAGGCAGCCAGTCGATCGTCGACGCGCTCGCCGACGACCTCCGGGCGCACGGCGGCACCATCGAGACCGGCGTCGAGGTGACCTCGCTCTCGGAGCTGCCCCCGGCCCGCGCCGTGCTCGTCGACGGCACGCCGACGGCGCTGCTCGCGATGGCGGGGGACCGGCTGCCCCCGGCGTACGCCGCGGCCCTCCAGCGCTTCCGCTACGGCAACGGCGTGGCCAAGGTCGACTTCGCCCTCGACGGGCCGGTGCCGTGGACGAACCCGGAGCTCGCCGGCGCGGGCACGCTGCACGTCGGAGGCAGCCGCGCCGAGATCGCGGCCGCCGAGCGCGACGTGAAGCGCGGCCGGCACAGCCGCAGCCCCTACGTGCTGGTGGCGCAGCCCTCGATCGCCGATCCGACCCGGGCGCCCGAGGGCAAGCACGTCCTCTGGGCGTACACGCACGTCCCCCGGTACTCGCCCGCCGACCAGCAGGAGGCGATCACCGCCCAGATCGAGCGCTTCGCCCCCGGGTTCCGCGACCGCGTGATCGGCGCCTCCTCGATGACCGCCCGCGACATGCAGGCCTACAACCCGAACTACCTGGGCGGGGACATCGCCGCCGGAGCCGCGAGCGTCGCGCAGCTGCTCTCGCGCCCGGTCCCTACGACCGACCCGTGGCGGACGCCCGCGAAGGGGCTCTACCTCTGCTCCTCGTCCACCCCGCCCGGGCCGGGCGTGCACGGCATGGCCGGCTGGCACGCCGCCCGCAGCGCGCTGCGGCACGAGTTCGGGGTGCGCGAGTCGCCCGACCTGTCGCCGGAGGCGCACCCGGCCTGAGCCGCCGCCGTTGCGCCGCGCCCGTCGCCGCCCCCGGCCTGCCAGGCTGAGGGACGGCGCCGCCACGCGCCCCACCACCACTCGAAGGAGCCCGCGATGTCCCGCACCACCCGCGTCGTCCACTGCCCGCCCGAGTCCGTCTTCGCGGTGCTCGCCTCCGGCTGGCTGTTCCCGAGCTGGGTCGTCGGCGCGTCGCGGATGCGGAAGGTCGACGCCGACTTCCCGCACGTGGGCTCGCAGCTGCACCACTCCTTCGGCCTCTGGCCGCTCGTGATCGACGACCGCACCACAATTCTCGAGTGGGACCCGCCGCGCCGGATGGTCATCCAGGCCGCCGGCTGGCCGCTCGGCGAGGCCCGGGTGCGCGTCGAGGTCGAGCCGCACGCGCGCGGCGCGAAGGTGCGGATGCACGAGGCGCCCGTGAAGGGCCCGGGCACGCTCGTCCCGAAGCCGCTGATGCACTCGTTCCTCTGGATCCGCAACCGCGAGGCCGTGCGCCGGCTCGCCCACATGGCCGAGGCGGGAGCCGCGGGCCGCACGCTCGCGCCCGCCTCGCTCCCCTCGCCCGCCGACCGCGCCGGGATCGACCGGCCGAAGCACGTCTGGGCGCGCCTGACCGGAGCGATCGGGTCGATCGCGGTCGGGACGCTCGTGGTCCGCGGCGTCCTCGCGGCCGTGCGGCGCGCCCGGAGCTGACGGGCCCGGACCCGACGGGCCCGGACCCGACGGCGCCCGGAGTCGGCGGCGCCCCGGCAGGACGCCGCCCGGGTCAGACGATCCGCTCGACCAGCCGCACGTGCTGCACCTCGACGCGCTTCGGCTCGCTCGCGAAGGCGGCGTCGCGCTCGGGCGAGGCCAGGTACGCCCGCTCGACCTCGGCGAACGCGTCGGCGTCGCCGGCCGTGCTGACCGCCCAGACGAACTCGTTCACCTCGCGGTCGGCGTAGGCGAACTCGATCCGGAAGCCGTGGGCCTCGCGCGCCGGCACGATCCGCTCGGGGAACCAGGCGAGGAAGTCGTCCATCACCCCGTCCATCAGCTCGTAGCGTCGGAGTTGGATCGTCCTGGTCTCGGCTGCAGCGCTCATGCTGCGACGGTACCCGCCCGGCGGCCGCGCCGTCGCCGCGCTACGCTCGCCGCCGACAGCCCCACGCCGAGGAGGACAGCACGGACCCCCGCCACCGCTCCCTCGCGCTGCTCGTCGCCGGCTGCTTCTTCATGGAGAACCTCGACGCCACGATCGTGACGACCGCCGCGCCCGCGATCGCCGCCGACCTGGGCGTCGACTCCGCCGCGGTCTCGATCACCGTCACCGCGTTCCTCCTCACCGTCGCCGTCCTCATCCCGGCCTCGGGCTGGCTCAGCGAGCGCTTCGGCGTGCGCCGCGTCTTCACCACCGCGATCGCCGTCTTCACCCTCGCCTCCCTGCTCTGCGCGCTCAGCCCCACGCTGCCGCTGCTGGTCGGCGCCCGGGTCCTGCAGGGCGTCGGCGGCGCGCTGATGGTGCCGGTCGGCCGGCTCGCGGTGCTGCGGGCGACCCCGCGGGAGGGGATCATCCACGCCATCGCGATCCTGGTCTGGCCGGGACTGGTCGCCCCCGTGATCGCGCCGTTCCTCGGCGGGCTGCTCACCACCGTCGCCTCCTGGCACTGGATCTTCCTGATCAACCTGCCCCTCGGGGTCGTCGCGTTCGCGATCGCGCGCCGGATCGTCCCCGCCACCGCCGAGAGCGCGCCGCCCCCGCTCGACGTCACCGGGCTGGTGCTCGTCGCGGTCGGGCTCGGCGCGCTGGTCGGAGCGGCGGGGCTCCTCACCGGCTCCGAGCTCGACGGGCGGGCGGTGGCGCCGCTGCTCGTCGGCGCGGTCGTGACGGCGCTCGCCGTGCGGCACCTGCGCCGCGCCGAGCATCCGCTCGTGCGGCTCGACGCCTTCCGCTTCCGCACCTTCCGGGTCGCCAACGCGAGCGGATCGCTCTACCGGGCGACCGTGAACGCGGTGCCGTTCCTGCTCCCGCTGCTGTTCCAGGACGCGTTCGGCTGGAGCCCGGTGCAGGCCGGCTCCGTGGTGCTGGCGCTCTTCGCCGGCAACCTGGCGATCAAGCCGGCCACGACTCCGCTGCTGCGGCGCCTCGGCTTCCGCGGGGTGCTGGTCGCGGCGAGCGCGGTCGGGGCGGCGTGCATGGCGGCGATGGCGTTCCTCGAGCCGGCGACTCCGGTGGCGCTCGTGGTGGCGCTGCTGGTGCTGAGCGGAGTGGCCCGCTCGGCGGGCTTCACGGCGTACAACACCGTCACGTTCGCCGAGGTCCCGCAGGAGGGGATGTCGGGCGCGAACACCCTCAACGCCACCACGCAGCAGATCGCGGCCGGACTCGGAGTCGCGGTGGGCGCGGTGGCGCTCGCCGTCGGCACCGCGATCGGGCCCGGCCTCGTCCCCTACAGCGTCGCCTTCCTCGCCCTCGCGGTGCTGACCCTCGTGCCGCTCGCCGCCGCCGCCCGGCTCCCGCGCGACTCCGGGAGCGCCCTCACCGCCTGACCCGCGCGGGCGTCAGGCGAGGCCGAGCGCGATCCCGTCGAGGATGTCGTGCGCGGTCGAGCGGACCCGGTCGACGCCCGGCGACGCCTCGTGGACCGCGCGGAGGACCTCGCCCCAGACCAGCGCGCCGGCCGCCAGCACGTCCTCGCGCCCCGGGCGCACCCAGGGGAGGGCCGCCGTCCCCTCCGGAGACAGCGCGGCGAGCTCGTCGCAGGCGGCGAGGACGTCGGAGAGGGGGAGGGACGTCTCGAGCGCAGCGCGGTCGGTGCTGCGGAGGACGTGCGCGGTGATCGTGAGCACGGTCGCGGCGACGCCGACGACGCTCCGGGCCTGCGAGAGGTCGACGGAGGAGGCGGCCAGCGCGGCGGCCACGTCCGCCCGCATCGCCGCGCGCTCGCCCTCCGTCGGTGCGGCGGCCCGGCGGTGGCGCTCGGTCAGGCGGACGCTGCCGACGTCCATCGAGTGCGCCTGCTCCGGCTCCGCTCCGCCGAGCACGAGCTCGGTCGAGCCGCCGCCGAGGTCGACGACCAGCACGGGCCGGGCGGAGTCGACGGCCGAGACCGCGCCGCGGAAGGAGAGCCGCGCCTCCTCCTCGCCGGAGATCGTCTCCGGGGTGACGCCGAGGATCCGCTCGACGGCGGCGAGGAAGTCCTCGCGGTCGGCCGCGTCGCGGGTGGCCGAGGTGGCGACGAAGCGGAGGCGCTCGGCGCCGGCCTCCTGCGCGGCGGCCGCGTACTCGCGGGTGACGGCGAGGGTCCGCTCGAGCGCGGCCGGGTCGAAGCGGCCGGTGCGGTCGACCCCGCGGCCCAGCCGCACGAGCTCGGTGCGGCGCTGGACGTCCCGGAGGCGGCCGCCCTCCACGTCGGCGATCAGCAGGCGGAGGGAGTTGGTGCCGCAGTCGAGCGCCGCGACGCGCGTGGGGGAGGACATCCGCCCATTCTGCCCGCGCGGCCCGGGCCGGAGGCGGGCGATAGCCTGGGGGAGAGACGAAGGAGCCGCCCGTGCACGAACACCACGTCCGCGTCCACCGCAGCGACGAGGAGCTCCCGCGACACGGGCAGCTCGCCCACGCGCTCGCCGAGGTCGCCGCCGATCCGGTCGAGATCGACGACGAGGTCGCCGAGATGGTGGTCAACCGGGTCATCGACAACGCCGCCGTCGCCACCGCGTCGCTCCTGCGCCGCCCGGTCGTCGCCGCCCGCGCGCAGGCTCTCGCGCACCCCGCCTCCATCGGCGGCCAGGGCTCGGTCGTCCTCGGCGTCGACCCGGCCCGCCGGGTCTCGCCCGAGTGGGCGGCCTGGGCCAACGGAGTCGCCGTGCGCGAGCTCGACTACCACGACACGTTCCTGGCGGCCGAGTACTCGCACCCGGGCGACAACATCCCTCCGCTGATCGCCGTCGCCCAGCACGCGGGCATCGGCGGGGCGCAGCTCGTCCGCGGCATCGTCACCGGATACGAGGTCCAGGTCGACCTGGTGCGCGCGATCAGCCTGCACCGGCACAAGATCGACCACGTCGCGCACCTCGGCCCCTCGGCCGCGGCCGGGATCGGCACGCTGCTCGGCCTCGACGTCGCGACGATCGAGCAGGCCGTCGCGCAGGCCCTGCACACGACGACCGCCACGCGGCAGTCGCGCAAGGGCGAGATCTCGAGCTGGAAGGCGTACGCGCCGGCCTTCGCGGGGAAGATGGCGATCGAGGCGGTCGACCGGGCGATGCGCGGCGAGACCAGCCCGTCGCCGATCTACGAGGGCGAGGACGGCGTCATCGCCTGGATGCTCGACGGCGCCGACGCGAGCTACGACGTCCCGCTTCCCGACCGCGGCGAGGCCAAGCGCGCGATCCTCGACACGTACACGAAGGAGCACTCGGCCGAGTACCAGGCGCAGGCGCTGATCGACCTCGCCCGCCGCCTGCACCGGACGCACCCCGAGGCCGCCGACCCCGAGCGCGTCGAGCGGATCGTCCTGCACACCTCGCACCACACGCACTTCGTGATCGGCTCCGGCGCGAACGACCCGCAGAAGTACGACCCGGCCGCGTCCCGCGAGACGCTGGACCACTCCGTGCCGTACATCTTCACGGTGGCGCTGCAGGACGGCGCCTGGCACCACGTGCACAGCTACGCCCCCGAGCGGGCCGCCCGCGCCGACACCATCGCGCTCTGGCACCGGGTCACGACGCAGGAGGACGCGGAGTGGACGCGCCGCTACCACTCCACCGATCCGGGCGAGAAGGCGTTCGGCGCCCGCGTCGAGATCCTGATGACGGACGGCACGACGATCGTCGACGAGATCGCGGTGGCGGACGCGCACCCGCTGGGCGCGCACCCGTTCAGCCGAGAGCAGTACGTGTCGAAGTTCCGCACGCTCGCCGCCGACGTGCTCGAGGAGTCCGAGATCGAGCGCTTCCTCGACCTCGCGCAGCGCCTGCCCGAGCTGACCCCGGAGGAGGTCGGCCGCCTCAGCGTGATCGCCGCCCCCGGCGTCCTCGCCTCGATCGAGCCCCCGCGCGGCCTGTTCTGATCCCGCCGCGGGAGGGTCGTCCGCACGCACGGTGACGCGCGCACGGACGGCCTCCCGCGGCGGGGAGCGCCGTCGTCAGGCGGTCTGCTCGGCGACCCAGTCCTGGATCTCGGCGATGAAGCGCCGGCGCGAGAAGACCCGGCTCCGGGCCCGGAAGGCGTCGACGTCGAGCGCGAGCGCACGGCGCAGCAGGTCGCTCCAGTCCGGATCGCCCTCGAGGTCGGCGATGACGCCCCCGCCGGCGAGGGACACGCTCTCGCGCACTCCGCCGATGTCGGTCCCGATGACCGGCGTCCCGCAGGCCATCGCCTCGACGGGCATGATCCCGAAGTCCTCGACGGCGGGGAAGACGTACACGAGCGCCTGCGCGTAGAGCGCGCGGATCAGCTGGTCGGAGGGCGAGATGACGAAGGTCACGTCGGCCCGGATCTCCTCGGCGTAGGCGCGGAGCCGCGCCTCCCAGGGGCCGTGCCCGGCGATGACGACCGGCAGCCCGGTGCGGGCTCCGGCGTCCATGACCTTCTCGAGGCGCTTGTAGGGGACGAACCGCGAGGCGCCCAGGATGAACGGCCGGGCGAGCGAGTCGAGGAGGCGCAGCTCGTCGTCGTCGAGCGGGGAGCGCCAGTCGGTGATCGTCGAGAGCAGCTCGGTGTTCACCGGCGGGTAGATGACCCTCGACGGCTGGTGCCACGCGTCGCGCACCCGCTGCCCGGTGAAGAGGCTGTTCACCGCGATGGAGGAGGCCTCGGCGGCGCGGAGGCGGTCGATCGGCTTGAGGAGCAGGCTCGCGGTGCGGGCGGCGAGGCTGCTGCCGCGGCCGTCGCGGTCGGGCTCCCAGATGTAGCGGGCCGGGGTGTGCGCGTAGACGAGCTTGCGGGTCGGTCCGCTGGTGCGGACGTGGTGGGCGAAGAGGTGCGAGCTGACCAGCACCCACTCGCGGGAGGCGCCGACCGGGAGCCTCCACGTGGGCAGCATCGCCGGCAGAGCGAGGACCTTGTGGCGGCGCAGCGGCGTGCGCGCCAGCCAGGACTCCGAGACGGGCCTGCCGACGACCTCGGCGCAGTCGCTCCAGAGGACGCGGACGTCGGCGTCGGCGAAGGCCTCGGTCATCGCCTCGAGCACGCGCTCGGCGCCTCCGCGGCGCTCGACCCACTCGTGCACGATCAGGCCGGGACCGACCGGCGGGACGGATCGGGAACGGGTGGTCGCGTCGATGACGGCAGTGATGATGGGCCCCTTCCCCCGGGCGTGCGGTGAGGATCGGGCGGCCATCCGGAGACGGGAGCGGCTCCGAATGCTTATCCGTCGTCGGTGACCGATCAGCAGTGCAGTAGAAGCTAACCGGCTCGTGGAGAAGGAATCGAAAGGCGAGTACGAGTCGTCGCAGAACGACGGGGAAAGGAGAGTCGGATAATCCGGATAAGCCGCGAGCGGAATGGCGAGGATCGTCTGGAGTGCGTCGCGGAGGCGCTATTCCCTCGGAGATCACAACGATGGAGGAGAGTCGCGGAGAGGAAGAAGTCACTCTTTCAGTGACGCCGTGCCGGAAGGATCAGGAGACGCCGATGCGCTGCAGGGTCTGCCACCGCCACTGGTCGCGGACGCCCTCGCGCACGGTGCGCACCGCCCGCCAGCCCAGCTCCCGCTCGGCGCGCGCCGGGTCGGCCCAGCTCGCGGCGAGGTCGCCCGGCCGGCGCCCCACGGCCCGCCACCGGACCGTCTCCCCGCTCGCCCGCTCGACCTCGTCGATCAGCTCGAGGACGCTCGTCGGTGAGCCCGTGCCGAGGTTGTAGACGCGGTGCCCGGGCCGCGCGCGCTCGAGCGCCGCGACGTGCCCGGCCGCGAGGTCGCAGACGTGGATGTAGTCGCGCAGCCCCGTGCCGTCGGGGGTCGGGTAGTCGTCGCCGAGGACGTCGACGCACCGGGAGGGGTCGCCTGCGGCCCGTGTCAGCACGGGCAGGAGGCTCCCCGGCGCCGTGGCCGGATCCTCGCCGATCCGCCCCGACGGGTGCGCGCCGATGGGGTTGAAGTAGCGGAGGCTGACCGCGCGCAGGAGGGGATCGGCGCGCGCAGCGTCGCCGAGGATCTCCTCGATGACGCGCTTGGTCGCGCCGTAGGGGCTCGCCGCGCTGAGCCCGGCGGGGGAGTCCTCCCCGACCGGCATCGCGCCGCCCGGGCTGTAGACGGCCGCCGAGCTCGAGAACACGACGGTGCGGATCCCCGCCTCCGCTGCGACCGAGAACGCCGCGGTGGCGAGCCCGACGTTGACCGTCCAGTACTCGAGGGGCCGCCGCACCGAGTCGCCGACCGACTTGAGCCCGGCGAGCAGGACCAGGGCGTCGACCGGTCCGTGGGCGGCGAGGAAGCGGGTCAGCGCGGCCGTGTCGCGCGCGTCGGCGATCAGGCGGGGGACCACCGAGCCGGTCAGCTCCTCCACCGCGTCGAGGGTCCGCTCGCTCGCGTGCGAGAGGTCGTCCACGACCAGCACCTCGTGGCCGCTCTCGAGGAGCGCGACGGCGGTGTGGCTCCCGATGTAGCCCGCTCCGCCCACCAGAAGGACTCGCATGCGGGGGAGCCTAGATCGGCTCCCGCACGGCGTCGGCGCCGCTGCCGGGCCCGCGGATCCGTCGATCCGCGCCGCCGTCACCCGTGCGCGGGACGCCCTCTGCCGCGGTCGTAGCCCGCGATCGCAGCGGACTCGACGGCGAGCGCGACCAGCTTCTCGCCGACCGGGCGGGGCACCACTCCGAGCGCGGCGTCCGCGACTCCCGCGACCAGTGCCGTCCGCCGCTCGCTCCCGCCGCGGGCCAGGAGGCGCACTACCGCGTCCCACGCGCCGGCTGCGGGCACCGCCTCCCGCACCTGCTCGGGGTGCAGCCGCTCGAAGGTGCGGCGGGCCGCCCCCGAGAGGAACGCGCGGCGGCTGCGGACCGCCGCCGAGACGGAGGCGCCGTGGTGCAGGGCCTCGGCGCCGGGCTCGATCCGCACCGGCACTCCCAGGCGGTGCAGCCGGTAGCCCCAGTCGACGTCCTCCCAGCCGTACTCGCGGTAGTCGGTGCTGTAGCCGCCGACCCGGTCGTAGGTCGTCCGCGTCACCGAGACGTTGCCGCCCCAGTAGCGCCAGGCTGCGTCGGAACCCGCCGCGTAGGCGCCGCGGCGGAAGCGCTCGCCGGCCGGCCGGCCGTAGGCGCGGGAGTAGGCGGTACCCGGGTCGACGTCGGGGCAGAGGCCGACGACGCCGACGACCGCGTCCCGATGGGCCCCGACGTGCGCGGCGGCCCAGCCCGGGCCGGGCTCGAGGTCGTCGTCGCAGCGGATCAGCACGTCGCCCCGCGCGGCGTCGAAGCCGGCGGTGAGCGCGGCGGAGCGCCCCCGGTTCTCGGGGAGCACGACGCGGCGCACGGGCACGGGGGAGGCGTCGAGGGCGCGCTCGCTGGCGTCGACGACGCCGTCGAGGACCACGACCACGTCGAGATCGCGGTGGGTCTGAGCCGCGAGGGCGGCGAGGAGGCGGGGCAGGCGGGCCGCCCCCGCGTAACTGGGGACGACGACGCTCGCGACGCTCATCGGGACTCCTCGCCGCGCGGGCTGCTCTCGACCAGGAGCAGCTCCTCCAGCCCGCTCAGCATGCGCGCCAGGTCGTCGGCGATGGCGCCGGGATCGGTGGAGTGGAGGCGGGCGAGCCGGTCGGCCAGGCCGGAGAAGTCCTGCGGCTCGTCGTCGAGCGCCCGCCAGGTCGCGGCCACGCTCTCGCGCAGCGCGTAGGGGCTGCCCATCGGGGAGACGTCCAGCGGGAGCACCAGGACGCGCCCGTTCAGATCGACGGAGGCCGTGTCCGGGCGGCGCCGCCAGAGAAGGAGCCGGGGGTCATCTGCCATCTTCTCCGAGTCCTCTCCGCTGATCGCCGCCACTGCGAGTAGAAATCCGCCAGCGCCTCTTATCGCGACGCCTCTCTCGCTATGTTTGCCGCCGACGCGCCAAGGGGTGTACGTCGAGCGACAGCACCGGAGGGCCGCCAATGTCGGAGTCTAATCCGCTCGCATCCAGCGATATCAGCGATAAGAAGAGCGCGAATTCCGCGGGCGTCTTCGCACGGCGGACGGTCGTGGCCGGAGCAGTCTGGTCGGTGCCCGCGGTGATGCTGGCGCAGTCCGCCTCCGCCGTCTCGATCAGCTGCTTCCCGGTGGGGACGGTCTTCCAGGCGGTCGCCCGCGGACGCCTCCTCAGCGGCTTCCTCGGCGGCGTGAACCTCGACAATGTCGCCGGTGTCTCGGGCGTGACGGCGACTGCGCCGGCGTCGGGACCGAATCCGCCCGACCCGGTCGTCGTGACGGGCGGCGTCAACGCCACGGTACTGAACGGCATCGCCGTGAACGCGACCGGGCTGACCGGCACGCTCTCCTCCCTCCTCACGCTGGCGGCTCCCGCCACCGTCGGCACTCTCAACCAGTACGCGGAGGCGAGCACCACCGGCACCGTCCGCGGAGCCTCCGGTGCGATCACCAATGCCGGCCAGCTGGCGCTGACCCCGACCTCGGGGAGCTACCCCGACTTCGGCACCGTCAACCTCCGGGCGATCCTCGCGGCGATCGGAGGGGCAGGTCTGGCGGGACTGCTCACCAACGTCGCCGGGCTCACACTGCAGATCGGTGCTCTGACCGGGCGCGCGGCTCTGCAATCGGCCTGCGTTCCCGGATCGGACAATCTTCAGCGCGATTACCAGATCACTCGGCTGAACCTGGTGCTCACCTCGCCGACGCTGAACACGATCGCTACGACGGTGCAGGGCCTCCTCACTGCTGTCTCCAGCCTCACGCTGGGTGCGGCGACGATCAACCTTGCGGGGATCTTCGGCACGGCTCTGCCCGGTGGTGCGCAGCCGATCCAGCTCTTGATCCCGACGACACCCGCGTCCTCGACGAATCCAGCCGTTCTGACGATCGACCTGGCCGCGCTCTTCGGCCCCGCTCCAGGCCAGCCGGGAAACACGCCGTTCGGCTCCTACGCCTCCTACCTGAATGATCTGCCGCCGAACTCGACCCTCTTCTTGGACAACGGGCTGCAGGTCCCTGGCTCGGTGCTCGGTGCCTTCACGGCTGCTCTGCTCACTGAGTTGAGCGCACGCCTGCTGGCGAACATTTCGCTATTAGGTGTGAGCCTGGCCGACGGTGGCGGTGGCACATTGCGGGGCGCCCTCCTCGGGTTGATCAATACTCTGCTGACGGCGACTCTCCCGCCGCTGCTCACGACGCTGCAGAACGCGGTCCTCACCCCGGTCTTCACCGCCCTGCGGGACGTCATCCAGATCGACGTCAACGCGCAGAACCGCTCGACCAACCCGACCGGGCCCGCCGCCCTCGAGGCGCTCCCCGTCGGCCGCTACGACGTCGCGGCGCTCTACATCCGCGCGGTGGGGCTCGTGAACCTGCTCGACCTGTTCATCGCCCGCGGCTCCGTCGGGCCGAACGTCCGCACGGGCTAGCCGCGCGCTCGGCGCCGTCAGGCGCCGTGGACCACGAGGCCGTGCTCGACCATCGCGTCGAGCACGGCCTCGACGTGCGCCCGGGGGTCGCCCGCGGGCGGGGCGCCGTGCTCGGCGACGACGGCCCCGGTCAGCGCGTCGACCGTCGCGGGCGTCCCGAGAACGCGCCACAGCACCGGGCCGATCCCGGTCAGCGTCTCGACCCGCTCGTCGAGGAGGCAGCTGACCACTCCGTCGCGCTCGACCCACTCGACGCCGGCGGCGCGCGCGAGCAGGCCCGGGCCGGGCGCCGCCGGATCGGCCTCTGGTGCATCGGCGACGACCGACGACGGCTCCCCGATCCGCTCGAGGAGGGGCAGCACCGTCTCCGCCTCGCGGTAGCGGAGCACCCGCGCCCCGCCGACGGAGTCGAGGAGCCCGGCGAGGTGGTGCAGCGCTGCGGGCAGCCGTGCGAAGTGGCTCAGCTCGGGCAGCAGCACCGAGAGCGCCTCGTCGAAGGCGATCGGCTCGAGCCGGGGCTCCGCCGGGCCGGACGGGTCGCGGGCGATCAGGAGCAGGGCGGCCAGGCGCAGCGGAGCGTCCGGCAGCGGCTGCAGGCCCATCGCGGCGGGGGAGCGGTGCCGCTTCCAGTCGCCGCCGTCGAGGAGGGCGACGGGCTTCCGGAACGGCAGCACCCGCCCGTCGCGGCGGACGGCGAGCGTCTCGTCGGTCACGTACCCGTACCGCCGAGCGGCGAGGCTCACGAGGGTCGACTTGCCGGCACCGGGCCGCCCGACGAACGCGACGACGCGGCCGTCGGGCAGGGCGACCGCGGAGGCGTGCACGCTGAGCAGCCGGCCCTCGCAGGCGTCGGCCGCCGCGAGGGTGAGCGCGGCGCCGATGTGCTCGGCGAGGGCGTCCTCGGTCGGCTGCGCGATCACTCCCGGCTCCCCGACCGGCTCGGTCAGCGACACCCGGTACTCGGAGCCCGGGCGATCGGCGTCGTCGTCCACGTCGTTCCACGACTCCTCCACCTCCGCCACGAAGCGGTCGGGGACGGAGTCGTCGAAGGTGAAGCGCACGCCGAGCCCGAAGGGGGCGCGGATCAGCCGGCGGGTCATGTCAGGTCCTGTCCGTCCGTCGGAGGTGGTCCCACGCGAGCGGAGCCGTGCGGGCGCCGCGGCGCAGCCGCCGCCACCAGCCGGCCGCCACGTCGATCCGGCGCGGGCCGATGGCGGGGTCGGCGGCGCGCAGGGCGTGGGGAGCGGGGAAGACGGCGCGGGCGAGGAGCAGCGGCCGCTGCCGCAAGCCGGCCGCGCGCACGGCCTGCACCCACCCCGCGGAGGCGTGGGGCGAGCTCGCGTTGATCCGCCACGCCCGCAGCTCGGCCGCGGGCACCTCCCCGGCGCGCGCGCGGATGCCGAGCGCATCGAGGAAGGGCTGCGCGGTCTGGACGGCGCCGAGCTCCTCCGCCGCCGCCCGGAGCGGAGCGTGCAGCTGCGCGCGGGCGGCCACCGCCTCGACGAGCAGGTCGTAGTCGGAGGGCCGCGTGAGGCGCGGGTCCGTGATCTGCCAGGCGTCGCGGAGCGCGTGCAGCGCCAGCACGAGCGCCGAGTCGGCGACGCTCGCGGTCGCGACCGGACGGCCGGCCAGCTCCACGATCCGGTGCCGGCTCCACAGCGCCTCGAAGGCGTCGCGCGGCGGCACGAGGAATCCCGGCCACCGCCAGTGCACGTCGATGTCGACCGGCCACGCGGCGTGCCGGTAGGAGCGCGAGTGCTTGGCCGCGAGCGTCGGTCCGTCCGGCCAGGGCCGCTCGGTCCAGCCGTCGGCGGCCAGGAGGGCCAGGATCCCGGGCAGGTCGTCGGGGGCGACCAGGAGGTCGACGTCGCCGGAGGCGCGGGACGGCCGGAGCCGGTCGGCGGCGGCGGTCGGTCCCTTGAGCACGAGTGCGCGCAGGCCCGCCGCGTCGGCCCGCCGGTGGACGAACGCCGACACGAGCGGCACGGCCTCGTCGGCCCAGAGAACGCCCACGAGCTCCATCCGGTCAGTATTCCAGCGCTCCCGCGGCCCGCGGAGCCCGGCCGGGCCCGGTGGAGCCGGGCGCTCGTCTCGGTGAGGATGGGCGCGCGGGCCGCGGGGGCACCGCACGGAGGCGGGCGGGGCGGCGGATGATCCACGGGGGAGCGGGCGGCGCCGGGCGGCCTCCGGTGGCGCTCGCGACCAACAACGGCGACATCGGCGGCGGCGAGGTGATGCTGCTGAGCATCGCGGAGGCGCTCGAGGCGCTCGAGGTGCCTGTCGTGGTCGTCGGCCCCTCGGAGCCGCGTGCGCTCGTCGCCGCCGCCCTCGCCGCCGGCCACCGGGTCGTCGAGCTCGAGGCCGCGGGCAGACCTGCCTGGATGCGCGCGCTGCGGCGCTGGGACGCGTCCTCCCGCGAGGGCGTGCTGTGGTGCAACGGGCTGGTGCCGGCCGTGGCGACGGCAGGGCGTCCGCGGCGGATCGTGCACCTGCACCAGCGCCCGTCCGGCCTGCAGCGGCTGCTCGCGCCCGTGGCCCGCCGCGGCGCGCTGGCGACCCTCGTCCCCTCCCGCTACCTCGCGGGGGTCGTCCCCGGGTCGACCGTGCTGCCGAACTGGAGCCGCCGCGTCGACCTGCCGGAGGCGCGGCCGCGGGAGGACGGGACGACCGTCCTCGGCTTCCTCGGGCGTCCCTCGCTCGCGAAGGGGGTGCGGGTCCTCACCGAGGCGCTGGCGCTGCTGGAGGCCGGGGAACCGGGCGCGTATCGCCTGGTGCTGGCGGGCGAGCCCCGGTTCGTGGCGGAGCGGGAGCGTCGCGAGGTGGAGGCGGCCCTCGCTCCGGTCGCCGCTCTGGTGGACCGGCCGGGGTGGATCGAGCCCGGCGACCTCTTCTCGCGGATCGACCTCCTGGTGGTGCCGTCGGTGCAGCCGGAGTCGTTCGGCCTGGTCGTGACGGAGGCGATGTCGGCCGGCGTCCCCGTGGTGGTGAGCGATGCCGGTGCGCTCCCCGAGGTCGTCGGCCCGTCGATCGACGCCACGTTCCGAGCCGGGGATCCGCGGGCTCTGGCCGAGCTGATCAGAGCCCGGAAGAAGAGAGGACTATCGGAGTCGCGGGAGAGGGATCGTGCCCGCTGGAACGATTCCTACTCCCCGTCCTCCGGGAAGTCGGCTATCGACGGACTTCTGGCGCGGATGGCCCTCTCCGATGATTCCTGATCCTCCCGCCAGGAGACCGATCCACTTTCCGAGGAATGCCGCGGGGAGCCTCTCCTCCTCCCTCGGGAAAGGACGACGATGACCCGCGAACCGGAAGTCCTCAGAGTGCTCGGACTGTTCCTCAAGCACCCGACACTGCGCCTGGCTCCAGGTGAGCCCTTCGCCCGCGGGAGGCTGCCGTACCGGGCCGACCTCCTCCGGGACGACTCGACGCGGCTCCTCGTCCCCGGTCACGCGTCTCGGCCCGCGCACGTGAAGCTCCGCGACGTCGTGGAGCACCGCACGGGGCTGAACGTGGACACGCAGCTGCGCGCGCTCCGGGCGGTCCGCTCGGCCGACGCGGTGCTCTGCGTGCTCGAGCCGGAGGCGGGCCTCCCCGCGCTGCTCCGGCGCGCGCGGCTCGGGCCGTACGGCCGCACGCCGCTCGTGGTCCTCTCCTGCTGGTGGGCGGAGGAGCTGCTCACCGGCTCGCCGCAGCGGCGCCGACAGGTGGTCCGGCTGCTCCAGGGCGTGGACCGGCTCGTCGTGCTCAGCGAGAACCAGCGCGAGGTCTTCGCTGGCCACGGCGTCGACGAGCGGCGGATCGCACCGGTGCTCTTCGGGGTCGACTCCGACTACTACCGGCCCGTTCCGCCGCGTCCGAAGCGGTTCGAGGTGCTCGCCGTCGGTGTCGACCGCGGGCGCGACTTCGACTCGCTGGTCGCCGCCGCCGAGCGCCTGCCGCACCGGCGGTTCGACATCGTGACCACTCCTGCGCGGCGGCCGTCCCGGGCGCTGCCGGCCAACGTCGTCCTGCACGATCCCGTCCCGGTCGGTCGGCACCGCGACAACCTGCGCGACGCCGAGCTCGTCGTCGTCACCAGCCACGACCTCGCCTACCCGACGGGCCAGAGCGTCCTCCTGGAGGCCTCCGGCTGCGGGACCTGCACGGCGGTCACCGCGAGCGCCGCGATGACCGGCTACGTCCGCGACGGCGAGACGTCCTTCTCGCTGCCCCTGCACGATCCAGCGGGGATCGCGGCGGTGCTGGAGGCGGTGCTGAGCGACGACGGGAAGCGGGCCGAGGTCGCCCGCGCGGGCCGGGAGCGGGTGCTGGCCGAGCTGAACGCGCGGCACATGTGGGCGGGCGTCCGCGCGGTCCTCCGCGACGCGGTCCGCGAGCGCGGCCGCGTCTGAGCGGCGGTCGGCCGGGGCCGCACCGGGCGAGCTCCGTCGCACAGGGAAGGGCCCGCCGACCGGGACCTCCGCGCCCCGGACCCGTGGATCCGCGCCGGATCGGGCGGACGCGGGAGGCGCTACTCCGGCGGCAGAGCGCGGGCGCGAGCGGACCGCTCCGCGAGCAGAGCGAGACCCGCGCCGATCACGACGAACGAGATCGGGGCGAAGAACACCTCGCCCAGCTGCGTCGCGCACAGCAGCACCAGGATGCTCGCCGCGCCGACCGCGTGCCCCGGGCGGCTCCCGGCCCCGGCGGCCGTCGTCGCGAAGCCGGCCACGAGCACGGTGCCGATGACGCCGACGAGCAGCACGACGCCGCCCTCGGCCATCAGCGCCAGGTAGGAGTTGTGGAAGAACCAGTCGATCCCGTCGACCCGCGCGGTCGCCTCGCCGAGTCCGGAGCCGGTCCACGGCGAGAGCGCCACCTTGTCGACCGAGGCGTCGAGGATGCGGGCGCGCAGGGCGTCGGAGCCGGCCCGCTCCACCCCGTAGTCGCCCGCCGTCGCCAGGTTCCGCTCGGCCCAGAGGAACAGCAGGACGAGGCCGCCGCCGAGGAGCGCGCGGAAGAGCAGGCGCAGGTACGGCGCCGCGACGAGCCACACGAGCGCGCAGGCGTAGGCCGCCATCGACGTGCGGGAGTCGGTGGCGACGACCGCAGCGGCTCCGAGCGCGAGCACGCCGATCCGCAGCCACAGCCGCGAGCCGAGCGCCGAGACCAGCAGCGCCGCCGCTCCGTAGACGAGACCGGCCACGTTCTTGTCCTGGAGGAAGCCGGTCAGGGCGCCCTGGTAGCTGTCCGGGGCGAGTCCCGCGACGAACAGCACAGCGTTCAGCGACAGGGCCGCGGCGAGTCCTTTGAGCCCCGAGACCACGTCGATCCGCCCGCTCGCGAGGAAGCCCGCGGCGAGCATGACGAGCGCGATGTTCGCCGCCCGGCGCAGGGCGTCGAGGCCGTCGAAGGACGAGCCGGCGAGGACGAAGGCGAGCAGGGCGAGGCACAGCCACGGGTACCAGGCGGCCCGTCCGAGACGGCGGGTGGGCCGCCGGAAGAGGCTGACGAGGACCAGGGCGGCCAGCGCCGTCTGGGCCAGCGGGACGCTCCCCGGGAGGAAGGGGGCGGGGAGCCGGTAGACCAGGAGGCCCATCAGGACGGCATCGAGTATCCGAGCGGAATGTGCTATCGGAAAGGCCTCGTGAACGAGCGGGGAACGCCTCTCGACGACGATCTCTCCCCCTGGCGCGGACATGTCGTCATCCTCGCAGAAAGGGCCTCCCGAGGGGTCGGGGACCGCCTAGGGAAAGGCGCTCCGCATTGCTAGCGTGACCGACACCTCAGCATCGTCGTGCGGCGCATGCGCGGCACGCAGAAAGGTGCGCAGTGACTGTCGTCGATCTCATCGCATTCATCCGGCGGAACTGGCGGACCCTCGTGGTCGCCGTGCTCGTCGGAGCCCTGGCGATGGCCGCCTTCTCGTTCCTCACTCCGAAGGTCTACGAGTCGAGCTCGGCCGGATTCGTGATCGCCGCGAGCGACGGCAGCTCGGCCGATGCGATCAGCGGGTCGCAGACCGCAGTGACCCGGGCCAACGCCTACCTGCCGCTGATCTCGAGCAGCGCCGTCTCCGAGCGGATCGAGGCCGACCCGGAGGCGAATCCCGGCGGGGAGGCCCTGAGCGGCCGCCTCACCGCGAGGGTCGCTCCGGGCAGCACCCTGATCGAGGTCACCGCCGCGGCCGGGACCGCGCAGAACGCCGCCGCCCTGGCCAACGGGGCGCTCGCGGCGCTGGCGGCCGTCATCACCGACATCGAGACGCAGTCCACCGCGGACCGCACACCGCAGATCACCGTCGTCCCGCTCGAGAACGCGGAGCCGCCCGCCGCTCCGACGAGCCCCGACTGGGTGCGGAACATCCTGCTCGGCGCCCTGGGCGGGCTCGTTCTCGGCTTCGGTCTCGCCTTCCTCCGCCGGGCCCTCGACATCCGCGTGCGGACCGTCGACGACCTCACCGAGCTCTTCGGCGTCGGCGTCCTCGGGCGCATCCCCAAGGCGGGACGCCCGGGCCGGACCGGCGGCCGCCGCGGCACCGACGCGCTCACCGCGGAGGCGTTCCGCTCGCTCCGGACGGGCCTGCGCTTCTCCAGCGTCGACGAGGAGACGCGCAGCGTCGTGATCACCAGCGCCAACCAGGCCGAGGGGAAGTCCACGATCGCCGCCGGACTGGCCCGCGTCACCGCGGAGTCCGGGCAGCGCACCCTCCTGGTCGACGCGGACCTCCGCCGGCCCTCCGTGGCGCGGATGCTGGACATCGACGGCGCCATCGGCCTCAGCGAGGTCCTCAGCCACCAGATCCCCGTGGACGACGCGATCCGCCCCACCGGCACCGCGGGCCTCTACGCCCTCCCGGCCGGGCACATCCCGCCGAACCCGTCCGAGATGCTCGGCTCCGAGGCGATGCGCGCCCTGGTCGCGCGCCTCTCCAAGGACTACTTCGTCGTCATCGACGCCCCGCCCGTGCTGCCCGTCACGGACGCGTCCATCGTCGCGACCGTCGTCGACGGCGTCGTCTTCGTCGTCGCCTCGAACCAGACGCGCCGGCCCGAGGTCGTCGCCGCCCGGCGGATCGTCCAGCAGGTCCGCGCCCGCGTGCTCGGCACCGTGCTCAACATGGTCACCGCCCGCGACGGCGACACCGGGTACTACTACTACGACCGCAAGAACGCGTACTACGCGGAGCCGCAGCCGGCGACGGGGCGCAAGCGCGCGGCGGCGGCACCGCGCCGGTCCGAGCTCGCCCCGGTGGAGTCGCGGGCCCTGCCTCCGCAGACGTCCCGCCGGGCGGCTCGATGAGCGGGCGCCTGCTCCTGCTCTGCCATGCGAACGTGGCCCGGTCGCCCTCGGCCGAGCTGATCGCGGCGCGCCTGCTCGGCGCGGGCTCCGACTGGCGGGTCGAGAGCGCGGGAACGCACGCGGAGGCCGGCCGCGGGCTCGACCCCGAGCTCAGCGATGCGCTGCGGGCCCGCGGACTCTCCACGGCCGGGCACCGCGCGCGCCAGGCCGACGGCCGGATGCTCGCCGGCACCGACCCCGTGCTCGTGTTCGAGGCGGGCCAGCGCGAGTGGGTCACCCGCCACTTCCCGGCCGCCGCGCGCCGCACCACCACGGTCCGCCGGGCGGCGCGGCTGGCGGGAGCCGCCCCCGGCGTCCCGCTCCTGCGGCTGCTCGCCGACGACACCGCCCCTTACGGCGCCGAGGACGACTTCGCCGACCCGTTCGGGCGCGGACCGGACGTCGCCGCGGCGGCCGTCGAGGACATCGACGCCCTGCTCCGGGTGATCCTCCCCGCTCTCGGCGCTCTGCCCGTCGGCGCGGAGCCCCCGGCCGCCACCGTCCGGAGCACCCGCCGCTCGCTCCGCCGGGATCGCGCCGCCGAGACGGTCGCGAGGTGACCGCCGAGGGGGTGAGCGTCGTGATCCCGCACTACGGCGACCCCGCGCCCGCGCTCGCCCTCGTCGAGCGGCTCCGCAGCCAGGAGTCGCCCCCCGCCCTCGAGATCGTCGTCGTCGACGACGCCTCCCCGGTCCCGTTCCCGGCCGGGATCGACGGAGTGGAGGTCGTGCGGCGCGAGCGGAACGGCGGCTTCGGCGCCGCGGTGAACACGGGCGCCGCCCGGGCGCGCCACCCGCTGCTCCTGGTGCTCAACAGCGACCTCGTCGTCGGACCCTCCTTCCTCCGCGACCTGCTCGAGGCGGGACGGCCGTGGCTGCCCGCGGTCGTCGCTCCGGACCTCGTCGACGCGGGCGGGGAGCGGCAGTGGGTCGGCCGGCGCTTCCCGCGGCTGCACCACTACGTCGTGGAGTGGCTCACTCCGCTCGCGCGCTGGCGCCCGCGGCTGCACGCGGCCGTCGGCCACGACACCCGGTGCACCCCGGGCGCGACGGTGCCGGTGGACTGGGTGGTGGGCGCCGTGATGCTGCTGCCGGTGGCCGAGTTCCGCGCGGTCGGCGGGTTCGACGAGTCCTTCCACATGAACTGCGAGGAGGTCGACCTCCAGCGCCGGCTGCGCGAGCGCGGCGTGCCCTCGGTCTTCGCCGGCTCCGTCGTCGCCGAGCACACGGGAGGCGGCTCCTCCGACCCCGCGTGCCGGCTGGTCTGGCTGGTCGCCTCGCGCCTGCGCTACGCCCGCAAGTGGGGCGGACGCCCCGCCGCCCTCGCCGCGGCCCTGCGCGCCGCCTCCGCCGTGAACCTCGCCGCCAACGCGGTGCGCGCCGCCGCCGGCAGCGACGTGCGCCCGCTGGCCGTCCTCCGGCGCGAGCTCCGGCTCGTCGCCGCCGCCGAGGCGGCGTCCCGGTGAGCGGGCCCGTGCTCGTGGTGAGCCCGGTCTTCCACGGCTACTGGGAGGCGCTCGAGTCGGCGCTGGCCCACCTGGGCGACGACGTGGTCGTCCACCGCTACGACGCCGCGACCGGGCTGGCCCACGTGCGCGACGCCCTCGGCCACCGGCTCCCCGGGGGCCGGCTCCGGCGCTCGTCGATGCGCGCCGAGACCGACCGTGCGATCGCGGCGCTGCGCGCCGTCCGGCCCCGGGCCGTCCTCGTGGTGAAGGGCGACTCCCTCGGCGACGCCTGGTGGGAGGAGGTCGGCCGCGCCGGCGTCCCCGTGGTGCTCTGGCTCTACGACGAGCTCCGCAACATGGGGCACCCCGTCGACCGCCTGCGCTCCCTCGCCGGGGAGGCGGTGTCGATCGTCAGCTACTCCGCCGCCGACGTCGCCGAGCTCGCCCGCGCGGGGGTTCCGGCCGGGCACCTGCCCGACGCCTTCGACTCCCTCCTCTCCTTCCGCCCCCGCCCCTCCGCCGCGGTGACCTTCGTCGGCGCCCGCTACCCCGAGCGCGAGCGCGTGCTGCGGGAGCTCGCGGCCGGCGGTGTCGCGGTCGAGGCGTACGGGCGGCAGTGGTCGCGGCACCCCTGGGACGTGGCGCGCACCGGCCGCTGGCGCTCGGCCGGCGTCCCCGCCCGCCGCGACGTCCCGCGGGCGGGCTACTACGGAGTGATGGCCGGCTCGACCGCGACCCTGGCTCTGCACGGCGCGGGCCACGGCGGACTCTCGATGCGCGCCTTCGAGGCCCCGGGCGTCGGGGCGCTGACCCTGATCGACCGGCCCGAGGTGGCGGAGTTCTACGAGGTGGGCAGCGAGGTGCTCGTCTTCGAGGAGCGGGACCAGCTCGTCGAGCACGTGCGGCGGGCGGGCGCGGACCCCTCGTGGGCGCGGCGCATCCGCGAGGCGGGCGCGCGCCGCACCGGCGCCGAGCACACCTTCGTGCACCGGATGCGGGAGGTGAGGGCCCTGTGGCGCTGACGCACCCGACCGATCTGGAGGCCTGGCGCCGCTGGCAGCGCGGCCGCGACCCGCTGCGCACCGCCCGGGCGGCGCTCCGGCGCTCCGAGCCGACCCGCCTGGTGCTGCACGTGCGCGGCGACCGGCCCGCCGTCCTGCTCGCGGTGGAGGCGTCGACGGCGAGCGCCCTCGCCTCGACCGCGGCCTCGCTCGCTCCTCTCGGCGAGGCTCCCGCGGCGGTCCTCGCTCCCTCCGGAGCCGACGACGCGCTGTCCGGGCTGCTGCCGGGCCGCTGGAGGGCGCACCCGGTCGACCCGGAGGCGGACCCGCCCGCCGAGCTGCGGAGCCTCCGCGCCGTGATCGCCACCGGCCACTTCCTCGCGGCGGGAGCGGCCGCCCACCGCTGGTCCGCGATCCTCGGCGCCCGCTTCCTGGTCGTGCAGCACGGCCTGCTCACCCCCTCCGCCCCGCCGCTCCCGCCCGGAGCGACGCTGCTGGCGTTCTCGGAGGAGGACGCGGCCTTCTGGACCTCCGGCCGCAGCGACGTGGAGACCGAGGTCGTCGGCAGCCAGCTGCTCTGGACCGCGTCGCGCCGCCCGCGCCCCGAGCGGCTCGAGGAGCGGCCCCTGTTCCTCGGCCAGCTGCACGGCGCGGAGCTGCCCCGGCGGACGGCCGCGGCCACCGCCTCCCGCTTCTGCCGCGAGGCGGGCGCCGACTACCGCCCCCACCCCGCCGAGGTCGACCGCCGCTCGCGCTGGCAGCACGCGCGGTGGGAGCGCCGCGGCATCCGGGTGCTCCGCGGCGGCGACCTCGCCGCGCAGGCCCGGCCGGTCGCCTCGATCTTCTCGACCGGGGTCCTCGAGGCCGCGGCCGCCGGGATCCCCGCGTGGGTCGTCTGCGAGGACCCGCCCGCCTGGGTGCTCGAGTTCTGGAGCCGGTACCGGCTCGCGCGCTGGGGCGGGGAGACGCCGACCGCGGCTCCGCCCGTCCCGTCCGTCGAGCCGGCCGTCGCCGTCGCCCGCCGGGCACTCGCCATCGCCGAAGGAGGCACCCCGTGACCGTTCTCTGCGTCATCCCCGTCCGCGGGGGCTCGAAGGGCGTCCCGCGCAAGAACGCCCGCCCCGTCGCGGGCCGCCCGCTGGTGGTCTGGAGCATCGAGCAGGCGCTCGCCGCCGGTCTCGACGTGCTCGTGTCGACCGACGACCCCGAGCTGGCCGCGATCGCGGAGGGGGCGGGAGCGGACGTGCCGTTCCTCCGGCCCGCCGAGCTGGCGCGCGACGAGACGGCGACCGAGCCCGTCGTGCTCCACGCGATCGAGCACCGGGCCGCACTGGGCCGCCGCCCGGACGCGGTGATGCTGCTCCAGGCGACCTCGCCGATCCGGCTCCCGGGCACCCTCGCCCGCGCGCTCGAGCAGTTCGCCTCGACGGGGGTCGACTCGCTGGTGGGCGTCGTCCCGCAGACGCCGTTCCTCTGGCGGCTGCAGGAGGGGGCCGCCGTGCCGCAGTACGACGTCACGGCCCGGCCGCGGCGCCAGGACCTCGCCGAGGCCGACTTCTTCTACCGCGAGACCGGGTCCCTCTACCTCACCCGCACCGAGGTCTACGAGCGCGAGCGCAACCGGATCGGCGGCCGGGTCGGCCTGTTCGTCATGGACGAGGCGGAGGGCGGGGACATCGACACCGAGGCGGACCTCGCGGTGGTCGAGCAGACCCTCCTCAGCCTGTCGGCGGGAGGCGGCGCATGATCATCGACCGGCACCTCGCCCCGTTCATCGTCTTCGCCGAGGACCCGGTGCTCACCGCGCTGGCCAAGATCAACGCGAACAAGCAGCGGATCGTCTTCTGCGTCGACGGGCACGGGATCCTCCGAGGGTCGGTGTCCGACGGGGACTTCCGCCGCTGGATCATCGCGAACCCGACGGCCGCCCTCGACGTCCCGGCCCTCGCCGTCGCGAACACCGCCGTCCGCACGGCGGGAGCGGACGAGCCGGCCACCGCGATCGCCGCCCGGCTCGGCCGCGACGGGATCAGCCACCTCCCGCTCGTCGACGACCGCGGGCACCTCGTCGCGATCGCGGTCGAGGGCGATCGGGCGCTGCGGATCGGCCGCCACGAGGTGGGCGACGGCCACCCGGCCTTCCTGATCGCGGAGATCGGCAACAACCACAACGGCTCGGTCGATCTGGCGCGGCGGCTGGTCGACCTCGCGGTCGAGGCGGGCGCCGACGCGGTGAAGTTCCAGCTGCGCGACCTCGACTCCCTCTACCGGCGCGCCGGCGGGGCCACCGCGGGGGAGGACCTCGGCGCCCAGTACACGATCGACCTCCTGCGCCGCTTCTCGCTGCCCGCCGAGCCGCTCCTCCGGGTCTTCGACCACGCGGCCGAGGCCGGGATCGACGTCCTCTGCACCCCGTGGGACGCCCCGAGCGTGCAGGCGCTCGTCGACTACGGGATCCCGGGTCTCAAGATCGCCTCGGCGGACCTCACCAACCACGGGCTGATCGAGGACGCCGGCACCCGGGGGCTGCCCCTGCTGCTCAGCACCGGGATGTCCCGCGAGTCCGAGATCCTCGAGTCGGTCGCGCTGCTGCGCTCGCTCGGCACCTCCTTCGCCCTGCTGCACACCCAGTCGACGTACCCGGCGCCCTACCGCGACCTGAACCTCGCCTACCTCGACCGGCTCGCCGAGATCGGCGGCGGCGTCGTCGGCTACTCCGGCCACGAGCGGGGCTGGCACGTCCCCGTCGCCGCCGTCGCCCGCGGGGCCCGCATCGTCGAGAAGCACTTCACGGTCGACCGGGGGATGGAGGGCAACGACCACACGGTGTCCCTGCTCCCGGACGAGTTCCGCCGCATGGTCGGCGAGATCCGCGACATCGAGGACTCGCTCGGCACGCGCGACGCCCGATCGGTCTCGACGGGGGAGTCGATGAACCGCGTCTCGCTCGCGAAGTCGCTGGTCGCCTCCCGCGACCTCTCGATCGGGGACGTGGTGCGCGCCGCCGACGTCGTCGTCCGCAGCCCCGGCCGGGGCCTCCAGCCCAACGAGCTGCCGCAGCTGCTCGGCCGCGCGCTCCACCGCGACGTCGAGGAGGGCGGGTTCTTCTTCGCCGGCGACCTGCGCGAGAGCACGCCGTCCGGCCGGCCGTTCCGGTTCCGCCGCCCCTGGGGCCTGCCGGTGCGGTACCACGACCACGCGGCGCTCGCCGCGGAGTCGAACGCCGACTTCCTCGAGTTCCACTTCTCGTACCGCGACCTGGAGATCGAGCCGGACGACGTGTTCACCCGCCGCCTCGACTCCGGCTTCACCACCCACCTGCCGGACCTGTTCGCGGGCGACTTCCTCGTCGACCTCGCCTCCTTCGACGACGACGTGTGGGAGCGCTCGATCGCGGAGGTGCAGCGCACCGTCGAGACCACCCGGAGCCTCGCGCGCTGGTTCCGCCAGGAGGAGGACCCGATGATGGTCGTCACGATGGGCGGCTTCACCCGCCACGCGCACGTGGCTCCGGATCAGCGCGCTCCCCTCTACGAGCGCGTCGCCGACGCCCTCGAGCGGATCGACGCGAGCGGCGTCCGCGTGCTGGCGCAGACCCTCCCGCCCTACCCGTGGCTCATGGGCGGGCAGCAGTTCCACAACCTCTTCGTGGACCCGCGCGACACCGCGGAGTTCGCGGCCGCGACCGGCACGCCGCTCTGCCTCGACGCCTCGCACACCAAGCTCGCGGCGAACCACCTCGGGCTCGCCTTCTCGGAGGCGGTGGCGCTGCTCGCTCCGCTCAGCGCGCACCTGCACCTCGTCGACGCGACGGGTGTCGACGGCGAGGGGGTGCAGATCGGAGAGGGCGAGATCGACTGGCCGGACTTCGCGGCGTCGCTCGACGAGCTGGCGCCCGGGGTGCCGTTCATCCCCGAGATCTGGCAGGGGCACGTGAACAGCGGCGAGGGCTTCTGGACCGCGCTCGAGCGGCTGGAGGAGTGGCTGTGACCCCGCTGGCGCTCTGGACGGTGCCGGTCGGCGAGTTCGGCGGGGTGGCCCGCCACGTCCTCGACGCCGCCCGGCACGGGATCCCCGGCCACCGGCTCGTCGTGCTCTGCCCGGAGGGAGCGCTCGCCGAGCGGCTGCGGGAGCAGGGCTCGGCCGTGACGACCGGGCGCTTCGGAGTGTCCGCCGGCGCCCCCGCCTCCGTGGCGACCCTGCGCGCGACCGCGGCGGCTCTCCGCCCGGCGATCGTCCACTCCCACCTCGCCCACGCCGACCTCGTGGCCGCGGCGACCCCGCTGCCCCGTGGGGTCCGCCGGGTCACGACGGAGCACGGCATCGCCGGGCCCGACGTCTACCACCGCACCGCCCTGCGGGCGCGGACGACCGCGGCGGCGCACCACGCGCGGCTGCGGTCCTTCGACGGCGCGATCGCCGTCTCGGAGGCCACTCGCCGCACCATGATCGAGAAGTGGCGGCCGAGCCTGCCGGTGCAGGTCGTGCTGAACGGCGTCGACGCCGCGCCCCGCGACCGCGAGCAGGGGGAGCCGGGCTCCCTCCGGGTCCTCTCGCTCGCGCGCCTGGCGCCGGAGAAGCGCCTGGACGCGCTGCTCGAGGCCTTCGCGGTGCTGCGCTGGCGCGTCCCCGGCGCCACGCTGACCGTCGCCGGCGAGGGACCGCTCGACGGCGCCCTGCGCGCCCGGGCCGAGCGGCTCGGCCTCGGCGACGCCGTGTCGTTCCCCGGCTTCGCCGATCCGGAGGCGGCGCTCGCCGCGGCGGACGTCGTCGCCCAGCTCTCGGTCTGGGAGAACTGCTCCTACACGCTGCTCGATGCGGTCGCCCGCGGGATCGGCGTGGTCGCCTCCGCGGTGGGCGGGAACCCCGAGATCGTCGAGCGGGACTCGCTGGTCGACGCCGACGACCCGGAGGCGGTGGCCGCGGCGCTGGAGCGGCAGGCGTCGAGGGCCGCGGCTCCTCGTGCCGTGCGGGACGTCTCCGCCATGTGCGGCGGGATCGCCGCCGTGTACGAGGGGGTGGCGGCGTGAGCGGCGGGTCCCTGCGACCGGGGCTGCGCACCCTCCTCTCGCTGGCCGGCGCCGCCTCTCCGGGCTGGATCACCGCCGCCGTCGCGGGCTCCCTCGCGCTCGCGGTCCTCGACACCCTGGGCGTCGCCGCGATGGTGCCGCTCATGGCGCTGCTCACCGGGACCGACACCACCACGGGCGCGCTCGGCGTCCTCTCCGGCGTCCTCGGCTCGACGGACGTCCAGACCCTCCTCCCGATCATCGCCGGCTTCGTCGCGGTCGTCTTCGTGCTCAAGAGCGCCGGGACGATCGTCTTCCGGTGGTGGCTGCTCGGCCGCACCACGCGGATCTCGGCCGACGCTGCGACGGAGCTGCTCCGGCGGTACGTCCTCGCGCCCTACGCCGTCCACCGCTCCCGGCGCCTCGCCGAGGTGTACCGGACCATCAACGACGCCAGCGCGCAGGCGGCCGGCGTGCTCCTCGGCGTGATCGGCATCGCCTCCGACCTGCTGGTGCTCGTCGCGATCGTGGCGATCCTGCTGGTGGCCTCGCCGGTCGCGACCCTGTTCGCGGCCGTCTTCTTCGCGGTGCTGCTCGGCGGCGTCCAGGCGCTCCTGCGGCGGCGGCAGGGCCGGATCGGCGAGGAGATGGCGGAGGCCGCGCTGGAATCGTGGCAGTTCCTGCTCCCCTCGCTCGACGGGTTCCGCGAGGCGCGCCTGACCTCGAGCGCGGCGAGCCTGGTCGCCGGCTTCAGCGGGGCCAAGCGCCGCAGCGCCCAGGCTCT
This sequence comes from Rathayibacter sp. AY1A7, assembly GCF_002930845.1. NCBI lineage: Bacteria > Bacillati > Actinomycetota > Actinomycetes > Micrococcales > Microbacteriaceae > Rathayibacter > Rathayibacter sp. AY1A7. The sequence continues at coordinate 119,235 of NZ_PSTL01000010.1, forward strand.
GCGCTCCCTCTCGCTCGTCTCGGAGCTGCCGAAGTACCTGCTCGAGATCGGCTTCGTCGTCGCCGTCGTGGGCGTCTCGGGGATCCTGGTCGCCACCGGCTCCGGCGCCGAGGCGCTCTCCGTCCTTGGCGTCTTCGCGGCCGCCTCCCTCCGCGCCCTGCCGACGCTCAACCGCGTCTCGGCCACCTTCGCGATCGTGCGCAGCGGGCAGGCGGGGCTGCGGATCGTCTCCGAGGCGGCCGAGGAGCTCGCCTCCGAGGGGGCGCACGACGAGACGCCCGGGCCGGGCGGCCGCTACTCCGGCGACATCGCGCTCGAGCACGTCACCTACCGCTACGCCGACTCCGACGTGGACGTCGTGCGGGACGTCTCCCTGGTGATCCAGCGGAACGCCACGACCGCCTTCGTCGGATCCAGCGGCGCCGGCAAGAGCACCCTCCTCGACCTGGTCCTCGGCCTGCTCCCGCCCACGAGCGGCCGGATCCTCTGCGGCGGGCGGCCGATCGACGAGGACCCGGCGGCCTGGTACGCGGGGCTCGGCGTGGTGCCGCAGGACGTGTTCCTCCTGGACGCGACCGTCGCCGCGAACGTCGCCTTCGGGGTGCCGGCGGCCGAGGTCGACCACGAGCGCGTGCGCGAGGTGCTGCGGACGGCGCAGCTCGAGGAGTTCGTCAGCGGGCTGCCGCAGGGTCTGGACACCCGCGTGGGCGAGCGCGGCGTCCGCCTCTCCGGCGGCCAGCGCCAGCGGCTCGGCCTCGCCCGGGCGCTGTACCGGCGCCCCTCGGTCCTCGTCCTCGACGAGGCGACCTCGGCGCTCGACAACCGCACGGAGCACGAGATCTCGCGGGCCGTCGCCGAGCTGCACGGCAGCATGACCGTCCTCGTGGTCGCCCACCGGCTCTCGACCGTGCGCGGCGCCGACCGGCTGCTCTTCCTCGACGGCGGCCGGATCGAGGGGGCCGGCACCTTCGAGGAGGTGCGGGCCGCGCACCCCGGCTTCGCCCAGCTCGTGGCGCTCGGAGAGCTCTCGTGAGCGGCGGAGGCCCGCGGTGGTGACGCTCGGCGACGTCCGCTCGGCCCTGCTGGCGCCCCTCCGCCGAAAGGGCACGACGGTGCTGCTGCCCGGCGAGTCGTTCGGGGTCGGGAACCTCGCCTACTTCTGGCTGCAGGCCCACGCCCGCCGGAGCCGCGGGGTGCCGACCGCGGTGCGCGCGACGCGGAGGACCGCGGAGTGGGCGGAGGTCTTCCCGCGGGTCCTCGAGGAGCTCGTGGTGCCCCCGGCGGAGATGTCGTTCTTCAGCCCCCGCGAGCTCGGGAGCGTCCACCAGGAGCTCGGCGTGGAGTTCACAGCGGACGAGCTGGCGGACTTCGTCGCGACGATGCTGCTCCCGCCCGGCGGCCCCTTCACTGCTCTGGTGGCGGCGGCGCGACCGGAGGCGGACCTCACCCTGAACATCCGGCGCGGCGACTACTACAGCGTCCCGGCCTTCCGCGGCCGCTACTCCTTCGACGTGGTCGAGTACGTCGACGCGGCGCTCGCCCTGGCCCGCGAGCGGGAGCCCGTGCGCAGCGTCCTGATCGTGTCGGACGACCTCGACTGGTGCCGGGTGAAGCTGGCCCGCGTCCTCGAGGGCCTCGAGGTGCGCTTCCCGGGGGCGGGGACGCCGGTGCCGAAGCAGCTCGCCCTGCTGGCCGCGTCCCGCCGCCTGGTGCTGACGAACTCGACCTTCTCGTACTGGGGCGCGCATCTCGGCGACCACGTGCACGGCGGCGCCGAGGTGATCGCGCCGTGGTTCCACAGCCGCGCGTGGAACGGAGGGGCGGCGACGCAGCTCGATCCGCGCTGGCGGGTGGTCCGCGACCTCTCCGGCGGCTGGGACGGCTGACGCGGAGAGTCGGAGTCCGGCGGCTGCGCGGGGCTCGCGGGTACCGGTGGGGGCTGCGGGCGGGCGGCTCCGGGTGTGGCTGGCTGCGGGCGGGCGGGTGTGCGAGGACGGCCGCGGGCTCGCGGCTCCGGGCTCGCGGCTCCGGGCCTCAGCGCAGGACGTGGCCCTCGACGTCGACGGGAGCCCGGGCGGTGAGGCGCTTCAGCCGCATCGCGGGGCGCTCGACCAGCAGCCAGCTCGCCCACGCGAGGGGGACCGTCGCTGCGACCGAGAGCGCGATGTACGCCCAGAGCGGCACGGCGGCTCCGGCTCCGACGATCGCCAGCGAGAGCAGCTGCTGCACGGGGAACGCGTAGATGTACATCCCGTAGGAGACGTCGTGGGTCGCGTCCACTCGACGCAGGGGGAGCCGGGCGCCGAGCGCGACCATCAGATAGGCGAGGGGGAGGCCGGCGAGCACGCGGTAGAGGCCGGTCGCGATCACGAGGACGAGCAGCACGGCCGCGACGGCGGTGAGCGCGCCCGTCAGGGGGAGGCGGTCGCGGTACAGGTGCACGAGCGCGCCGGCGAGGAAGTAGCCGACGAGCGTCACCGTCTGGTTGAGGGGCGCCGGGAACGGGACGAGGTCCGTCGCGAGCACCGCCGCGACGAGGGTGAGGCCCGCGAATCCCGTGACCACGAGGGGCCGCACCCAGCGCGCGGGCGCCAGGGAGACGAGCAGGCCGATGACGACGTAGCTGACGAACTCGTAGAACAGGCTCCAGAGCGAGCCGTTCCACGCGCCCGGGTAGGGCACGGAGTCGAGCATCCCCGCGATGCCGTACTCCCGGATGTAGAGGGCCGCATTGGCGACCACGAAGCGCACCGCCCCGGCCGCGCTGTACTCGCCGGCTCCGAGGAGGAGCGACGCGAGCGGTGCGGCGACGAAGGCCACGACCAGGAGCGAGACGAGGAAGGCGGGATAGATGCGGAGGAAGCGCCGCCAGAGGAAGTCGACCAGCGATCGCGAGCGCAGCCGGCTCGCGGTGATCAGGAAGCCGGAGGTGGCGAAGAACCCGCCGACCGCCCAGGCGCCGAGGGTGGAGCCGCCGAGCCCGGGGTCGTCGCCGTAGCCGCCGAGGGGGAAGGAGTGCGACACGATGACGAGGACCGCCAGCCCGAGCCGCAGGGCGTTGATGCTGTTCGACCGCGGGTCGAAGGCGGAGCCGACGGTCGGGCGCGTGCGTGGCGCGCGGGCGGGCGCGGCGGTGCGCCGGACGTTCTCCTGGCGGGTCATGCGCACATCCTGCTGACCCCGTCCGCCGCCGTCGATCGGGCGTGGGACGCGCCGCGCTCCTCCCGGAGGGCCCGCGCACCAGCAACGACGCGCGCTCCACCCCTGCGGCCCCGTCGCGGAGCTGACGCGGACTGACGTGCGGCCTGCGGCTGATCCCTCTCCGCCCCGTCGTCCCTCCGTCTCCCTCTGCCGCGAGACGCCGCTCCGGTACGCGACACGCCGGAGCGGGCGTACCGGAGCGGCACCTCGTGGCAGGCGGTCGGATCACGCCGGTCGGATCACGCCGGTCAGAGCAGCCCGTCCGTGAGGTGGTCCGGCGTGCCGAAGCGGTGGGCCGTGATCGACACGGCCTGCTCGCGGAGGAACGGCAGCAGCTCCAGCCGGCCCGCCTCGGTCGCCGGGCCGGCGTAGACCGCGAGGTCGGGGCGCCCGCCCGTCACGGCCGTCACCGTCGCGGCGGACGCGCCCAGCAGGCGCACCCGTCCGGCGCCGTGCGCGCGCACCCGCGCCTCCCACGCCGCGTCGTCCTCGACCACGACGGCGCCGGCCGCCTCGTCGAGACCGGCGGCGAGCTGCGGAGGCAGCGCCGCGGCGCTCGAGACGACCACCCGTGCCTGCGCGGTCGCCGCCGCGACGGCCACCCGCACGAGCGAGCCCAGCGGCTCCCCGGCGGCCAGGCGCACCAGCACGGCGGAGTCGTAGGGCAGGCGGCGGAAGACGTTGCGCTCCGCCTCCAGCCCCGTCACGTCGCGAGGAGCGCCCGCGGCCCGCGCCGCCGCGCAGCTGCGCGCCGTCCGCTCCACCGCGGCGTGCTCCTCCGCCGGGAGCTCCGCGCGCGACGCGGCGAGCAGGCGGGCGGCCGGTCCGACGACCGGAGCGGTCGCCTCCGACGGCGCCGCGGTCCAGGAGCCCAGGCCGAGCAGGTAGTCCGGTCCGCCCGCCTTGGTGCCCGGGCCGACCGCCGACTTCTTCCAGCCGCCGAACGGCTGGCGCTGCACGATAGCCCCGGTGATCCCGCGGTTCACGTAGAGGTTGCCCGCCTCGATCCCGTCGAGCCAGGTGCCGATCTCCTCCGGGTCGAGCGCGTGCAGGCCCGAGGTGAGCCCGTAGTCGACCTCGTTGACGATCGCGATCGCCTCGTCGAGGGTCGCCGCCGTCATGATCCCGAGGATCGGCCCGAAGTACTCGGTGCGGTGGAACTCGGACCCGCGGCGCACGCCGTCGCGGACGCCGGGGCTCCACAGGCGTCCGGAGTCGTCGAGGCTCCGCGGCTGCAGCAGCCAGGTCTCACCGGCGCCGAGCTCGGTCAGGCCGCGCAGCAGCTTGCCCTCGGCGGGTTCGATCACCGGCCCCATCCGCGTCGCGGGATCGGTCGGGTAGCCGACCGTGAGGGAGGAGACCGCGTCGAGCAGCTGCGCGCGGAACCGCTTCGAGCGCGCGACGGAGCCCACCAGCACGACGAGCGAGGCGGCGGAGCACTTCTGGCCCGCGTGCCCGAAGGCGCTCGCCACCACGTCCTTCACCGCCAGGTCGAGGTCGGCCGAGGGGGTGACCACGATCGCGTTCTTGCCGCTCGTCTCGGCGAGCAGCGGGAGGTCGTTCCGGAAGGAGCGGAACAGCTCCGCCGTCTCGTAGGCGCCGGTGAGGATCACCCGGTCGACCTGCGGGGAGGCGATCAGGTCGCGCCCCAGCTCCTCCTCCGGCAGGCGGAGCAGGCGCAGGGCCTCGCGGGGCACGCCCGCCGCCCACAGCGCCTCGGCCACCACGGCGCCGCAGCGCGCGGTCGGTCCGGCGGGCTTGAGCACCACGGCGGAGCCGGCCGCGAGCGCCGCGAGGACGCCGCCCGACGGGATCGCGACCGGGAAGTTCCACGGCGGAGCGACCAGGGTCAGCGCGGCCGGGTGGAAGCGGGCGCCGTCGACCGCGTCGAGCTCGAGGGCGCGCTCGGCGTAGTAGTGGGCGAAGTCCACGGCCTCCGAGACCTCGGGGTCGCCCTGGTCGAGGGTCTTGCCGCCCTCGGCCGCCATGACCTCGAGCAGCTCGGCGCGGCGCGCCTCCAGCTCGTCGCCCGCGCGGTGCAGGATGCGGGCGCGCTCCTCGGCCGGGACGTCGCTCCAGCCGCTGCCGCGGGCGCCGGAGAGCACCGACTCCAGCTCGTCGAGGGTGCCGATCGTGGCGGCCTCGATCGCGTCGGCGCCGGCCCGGGAGGAGGGGACGCGCGCGAGGATCGCCTGCGCCCACTCGCGGTTCGCGGCGATGGACGGGTCGGTGTCGGGGGTGCTGCGGAAGTCGCCCGGTCCCGGACGGCCGCTCGCGGCGAACCGGTCGGGCACGCGGTGCGCCGGGGGGACGGCCCCGTCGAGGGCGGCGACGGAGGCGCGGAACCGCTCCTCCTCCCGCGCGAAGAGCGCCGGGTCGGCCTCGAGCTCGAAGACGGCCGACATGAAGTTCTGGCTCGACGCGCCCTCCTCCAGCCGGCGGATCAGGTAGGCGATCGCCACGTCGAACTCGGCCGACGCGACGACCGGCGTGTAGAGCAGGAGCGAGCCGACCGTGCGGCGCACCGCCTCCGCCTGGCCCTGGGCCATGCCGAGGAGCATCTCGTACTCGATCCCCTCGCGGACGCCGCGGGTGCCGGCGAGCAGCCACGAGTACGCGACGTCGAAGAGGTTGTGCCCGGCGACGCCGACCCGCACGTTGCGGATCCGCTCCGGGTGCAGCGCGTAGTCGACGACGCGCTTGTAGTTCGTGTCGGAGTCCTGCTTGCTGCTCCAGGTCGCCAGCGGCCAGCCGTGGACCGAGGCCTCGACCTGCTCCATCGGCAGGTTCGCGCCCTTCACCAGGCGCACCTTGATGCCGGCGCCGCCGCGGGCCCGGCGGGCGGCGCTCCACTCCTGCAGGCGGATCATCGCCGAGAGCGCGTCCGGCAGGTAGGCCTGCAGCACGATGCCGGCCTCGAGGCCGAGGAACTCCGGCCGGTCGAGGATGCGGGTGAAGACCGCGATGGTGAGGTCGAGGTCCTTGTACTCCTCCATGTCGAGGTTGATGAACTTCTGCGGCGAGGACGCGGCGGCCCGGGCGAACAGCGGCGCCAGCTCCTCCACGATGTCGTCGACCGCGGCGTCGAAGGCCCACGGGTTGTGCGGGGCGGTGCTCGAGGAGACCTTGATCGAGACGTAGTCGACGTCGTCGCGGGCGAGGAGCCGGTGCGTCCCCTCCAGGCGGCGGTGGGCCTCCTCGCGGCCGAGGACGGCCTCGCCGAGCAGGTTCATGTTGAGCCGGACGCCGTCGCGGCGGATCGCGGCGATGGCCGGGCCCAGGCGGGAGTCGGTCGCGTCGATGATCAGGTGGCCGACCATCCGTCGCAGCACCCGGCGCGCGATCGGCACCACGACGTCCGGGAGGAGCGGCGCCATGACGCCGCCGAGGGCGACCGCGCCGCGCATCGGAGCCGGGAGGAAGGACGGCACGCCGCCCGCGATCGCCTTCAGCGCCGCCGCCGCGACGCGGGTGTCCTCGGGGCGGACGACGCCGTCGACGAAGCCGACCGTGAAGTCCAGGCCGGCCGGGTCCTTCAGCACGCCCGCCAGCTGCGCCCCGGAGGCGTCGATCGGGATCGCGGACGCCTCGCGCAGCCAGCGCCGCACCAGCGCGACGCTCTCGTCGACCAGGCGGGGATCGATCGAATCGGCGGACGGACCGTCGGCGGCGGGGCCGGTGGCGAGAGCGGGGCTGGCGAGATCCGTCATGGTGCGGTCCTTCTGCTCTGAGGTGGGTGCCTTCAGTATTCGACCGACTACCGTTGAGCAGAAGCGACCGTTCCTTACCGGTACCGGTCAGCTCAGCTGAACGATCGGAGAGACGCCGTGCTCGATGTCCGCCGCCTGGTCCTGCTCCGCGAGGTGGCCATCCGCGGCACTCTCGCCGCCGCGGCCGAGGCCCTCGCCTACAGTCCCTCCGCCGTCTCGCAGCAGCTCGCCGTGCTCGAGCGCGAGGCCGGCGTCGAGCTGCTGCGGAAGGCGGGCCGGCGCGTGCAGCTCACACCCCAGGCCGAGATCCTGGTCGAGGCGGCCGGCGAGGTGATGGCCCTGCTCGAGCGGGCGGAGGCGGCGCTCGCGGCCTCGGGGGAGTCGGTGACCGGGCGGGTGCGCGTCGCGGTGTTCCAGTCGGCCGCGCTCGCGCTCATGCCGGGTGCGCTCCGGGCCGTCGCCGACCGCTTCCCGGAGGTGCGCGTCGAGATGGTGCAGCGCGAGCCCGAGGGTGCGCTGCACGAGACGTCGTGGGCGCGGGAGTTCGACCTCGTCGTCGCCGAGCAGTACCCCGGCCACTCGACCTCCTGGCTGCCCGGACTGGTGCGCAGCGACCTGACGACCGACGCGATCCGCCTCGCCGTGAGCCACGACTCCGCCGTCGTCGACCTCGCCTCGGCCCGCGACTCCGCCTGGGTGATGGAGCCGCGCGGCACCGCGAGCCGCCACTTCGCCGAGCAGACCTGCCGGGTCGCGGGCTTCGAGCCGGACGTCCGCTTCGAGACCGCCGACCTGCAGGCGCAGATCCGCCTCGCCGCCTCCGGCCACGCCGTCGCCCTGATGCCCGACCTGGTCTGGGCGGGCGAGGCGCCGGACTGCCGCCTCCTCGAGCTGCCCGGCACGCCCCGCCGCACGATCTTCACCGCCCAGCGCGAGGCGCAGCTGGCGTCGCCGGCCGTGCGGGTGTTCCGGGAGTGCCTGGCGGAGGTGGCGGGACGTTTCGCGTGAGGCTGGGGGCGTGCGGGGCAGCTCGAGGAGGCGGCAGTCCGGCGCCTCGCCCGCCCAGACCAGGTCGGGCA